>CANMNU010000035.1 GCA_947499175.1 Alphaproteobacteria bacterium | reverse complement strand
ATATTCTGCGCAAAAATCATCCAGCAAAACAAATAAGTCTGTGATATCTTTCTTCATGGAAGGCCGTTTATTAAATCAATAGCTAATCTTAGCTAAAACTGCCTTCTAACTCTCGCAAATACTCACTTCTAATCCAGAATTGGGGTTATCAGCATAGGTCACATGCAATAGATGGATTTACCAAAAAATATGATTGCATAATTTTGGTTTATTTCGAGCTTCACGCGACCATGGAACAGGCAATAGCTTTTGAAAAACAGATTAAAGCTGGGTCTAGGGCTGACAAAATTAAATTGATTGAACTCGCTAATACAACCTGGCGCGATTTGTACCCAGAGATTGTTTGATAACGATACTACCCACTGGACTGCCGCGTCGCGATGCTCCTAGCAGTTACGCTGTAAATTTTCCTGTAAAATTGTCATTCCTGTAATATGGTTTTGTTTGTGGATAATTACACTAACAAATATACATTTTCACAAAGTTTTGGCAAACTTTTGCAACTCGCGGCTTATATCAATGCTTATGGCTTCAATCAGGCGTTCTTGGGCTCCTGATACGGCACTTTGATTGGCAAATTCGTCATTGGCATTTTGCGAATAGGAAGTGACATTTGATAATTTTGTTTCATAAACTGTTTGGCCTTCACAGCTGATGATAATTTGGGCAATCATGCGCATCATTGATCTGGTGGCGGTGGCATCAGCAGCATAAGCAAGGTTTCCTGATTCTTCGCTAATGCGTATGTTAGTTTTATAGCTCTTATCTAAATTCAGGTTGCCATGAATATTTTCTAAGCGTTGTCTAAGCATTTGTACGACATAGCTGGCGCCATCTTTATTGAGGCTTTCAACGACTAAACGTGATCCTGATGAATTAGCTTGACTATTATTTTTAGCAAGCATTGGCGTAAAGTTGCACGCAGTTAAACAAAGTACGCTAAATGTAAGTAATATTTTTTTCATGATGCTACCATATTAATAATGCGTTTGGGAACTATAATAGTTTTTCTAACCGTAAGGCCATTTATAGCTAATTGAACTATTGGAAGCTCCATGGCTTTATTGGTAATAGTTGCGTCATCATCATATGCGGTAGCTTCAATGCTGCCACGTAGTTTACCATTAACTTGTACAGCCAAAGTAAACTGATCATTTTCTAAAAGTGTTGAGTCAACTTTTGGCCAAGGCACAGAATCGACAAATGTTTGGCTATGCAAGTTGGTCCAAAGCTCGTGTGCAACATGAGGTATGATTGGATTAATAGCTTGAATGAGCATTGAAAATGCATCAATTACGGCTGATGTGCTGCAAATATTGCGCGTGCCTTCAATTTCCCTGGTTAATTCGCGGCAAAAGGCTAGAACTTTATTGAATGCATATTCTTCGTAAGATTTAGTAATTTTATGTAAATATTGGTGTGCAGTTTTTTTAAGGGTTGCATCGCCAGTATTGTTATTATTTTTGTGTTCACCGATTTGTTCACCAAGACGCCACAGGCGATTGATGTATCTCCAGCTGCCCTCTAAGCCATCATCGCACCAATCAAAATCTTTTTCTGGTGGGGTATCTGACATAATGAAAAGGCGTGCAACATCGGCGCCATAGCCTTCAATAATTGCTTGCGGGTCAACTAGATTCTTTTTAGATTTACTCATTTTTTCTTGGCGACCTTGGGTAACTGGGGTGCCATCAGCAATTTTGATAAATCCGGAATTGGTTTTTTCAACCTCAGTTGGGTAAAGCCATTGACCGTTGCTACTTTTATAGGTGGCGTGACAAACCATGCCTTGGGTCATAAGATTTTTAAATGGTTCGTTAATATTTGCATAACCGCAATCACGCATAGCTTTGGTGAAAAAACGCGCATATAAAAGGTGTAAGACTGCGTGTTCAATTCCACCTATGTATTGATCAACTGGTAGCCAATTTTGAACAGTTTTTACATCAATTGGTTGTTCAGATTTTGGGCAGCAATAGCGCATAAAGTACCAAGAACTTTCAAAAAAAGTATCTAAAGTATCAGTTTCGCGGGTTGCTGGTTTTTGGCACTTGGGGCAATTGGTGTGTTTCCAAGTGGGGTGGTGATCAAGAGGATTGCCAGTTTTATCAAAAGTTACGTCTTCTGGTAATTTTACTGGCAAATCAGCTTTTGGCACAGGAACGGCGCCACAATCATCACAATAAATAATTGGAATTGGGCAACCCCAATAACGTTGGCGTGAAACTAGCCAATCGCGTAAGCGATAATTTACTTGACGTTTACCTAAGTTGTTTAATTCTAAATAATTAATCATCGCTGTCTTGGCAGTGGCGCAATCCATACCATTTAACATGTCTGAATCAACCATAATGCCGGTTGTTTCAAGGTGGGGTAGTTCTGTATTTGAAGTGATTATGCGTTTGATTGGCAAATTATATTTTATGGCAAATTCAAAGTCGCGTGCATCGTGGGCCGGGCAACCAAACAAGGCGCCAGTACCATAATCCATTAGTACGAAATTTGCTGTATAAATGGGGATTGGTTGCTTGGTGATTGGGTGAATGGCATCAATTCCAAGTGCATAGCCTTTTTTTTGAGCTGTTGACATGGCTTCTTCGGTTGTTGCCATTAGTTGGCATTCTTTTATAAATTCAGCTAGTCCTTGATTAGTTTTTGCCGCTTCTTTTGCAATTGGGTGTTGCGGGGCAATGGCAATAAAAGAAGCGCCATATAGAGTTTCCTGACGCGTTGTATAAATAGTTAGATTCTCGCTTTGACCTGAAATATTAAAAGTTACTAATGTCCCTTCAGAACGTCCAATCCAATTTTCTTGCATTTTAAGAACTTTTTCAGGCCAGCCGGAAAGGTCTTTTAAGCTATCAATTAGTTCTTGGGCATAAGCTGTAATTTTTAAATACCACTGGTTTAGTAGGCGGCGTTCAACGTTAGCGCCTGAACGCCAACCTTTGCCATCAACAACTTGTTCATTAGCGAGTACGCTGTTTTCAACAGGGTCCCAATTGACCCAAGATTCTTTACGGTAAACTAACTCTTTTTCATAAAAATCTAAAAATAAATTTTGTTCCTGGCCATAATAATTTGGCTCACAGGTGCTAACTTCACGGTCCCAATCATAGGAAAAACCGAGCGAGCTGAGTTGCACTTTCATGTCTGCTATATTTTGCTTTGTCCAAACTGCAGGGTGGGTATTATTTTGCATAGCGGCATTTTCGGCTGGAAGGCCAAAGGAATCCCACCCCATTGGGTGCAAAACCCGAAAACCTTGGGCTGTTTTAAAGCGTGCCATGGCGTCACCCAGAGTGTAATTGCGTACATGTCCCATGTGAATGCGCCCTGAAGGGTAGGGGAGCATTTCCAAAATATAAGCTTTGGGCTTATCACCTTGATCAGAAACCTTAAAGCAGTTGTTGTTTGCCCAAAAATTTTGCCACTTTTTTTCAATACTTAAAAACGGATACGACATGCTAACTAAAGATACTTTTTACTTGTTCTAGATAAGCGTTTTCAGAGTTATCTGTCAATTTTATTGTAAAGTGTGGTGAGTTTAAAAATGGTAAATAAACGATTTTTTAGAGTTTCCACTATGCGTAAAATTTAACTTAAATCTCACGCTATACAGAGTTTATCAAATTATCTACTTCTTCAGCAGTGGTCTTTTAAAATAAGGCATTTTGTCTATGAAACTGCTATCTTCGTTAACCAAAAGCCAAAGAGAATCAATTGGATTGTTGCAGATCGGCACTTTTCTTGAATATTTTGACCTGATGCTTTTTCAAAGAATTTTGCAAAAGTGGCCGCTTAATATTTTTTGTGGTAAATTCATAATACAAATAACGGGTCTGTCTAATTTAAAAATTTGAAAGGCTTTTAAACATGCAAAAAATCATTAAAATCGTACGTAAAGTTTGTCTTATTGGTATGTTTTGTTGGAGTGCTGGTTTTACAAGCACAATTGAACCTTTGACCAGTGAGCCCTTAAGCCATGATGCTGTAAAGCGGTTTATTCATAATCCTGTAGTTAAAGAATCAATCCAACAAATAATGAATGGCCCTAATGAGCTTCAATATTATTCTATAGCTGCTCTTGTTTTCATTAAAGACTTATTAGCTTGCGGTATAGCAAATGAATATTATATTGAAAAAGCACAGGATGTTAACTTACGATTAGCACTTGTTAGACTTACTGGTAAACAATCTTTAAATGATTTTTCTCAATATTTAAAAGATATAGCTAGGGCAATTATGCATGGGCGTGGTTTTTGCCAAGGGTTAGTATGTGTAAATGTTAGTGATGGAGAATTGGAGCTTTATACTGATACTTTAAAGTTTATACGTTTGTACAATAAACATAGCAGTGGAATAATTCCACAGTATATACATAGTACCGAAATTAAGGATGAAGAAATATTAAATGCGTATGCTAAAAAAGTTAATGAGCTTATGTACGCTGAGCGTAGAAATACATTACCAAAGGATGCCATGAGTGCTGGTGATGAATTTATAGCATTAAGCGGTAATGATGATGCATTTAAGCAAAAATATAGTGATTGGGCTTGTAATTTGTATTCATATTTGTATGCAGTGGCGCAAAATAAAAGATTAAGCAAAGAATTAGCTTCGCAGATATTTAAGGATACATATGGAAATTATTATATAAGTGGCATCAAAATTAAAAAGGATGAGATTGACAATATTAAAACCACTGAAGAAAAAAAATTGCATCCATCTAACGTTGAGGTTGTAAAGGCTATTGGCGTGTATGTTCAAAAACGAATGGCAAAAGAAATGGATACTTGGGGAAGAGGTTATTTTATTGCTAATGTGTACTGGAAAGAAGATTTTCTTTTTGGCAGACCATACAAAAGGATACCTTCTTGGGACAATGCTAAGCAATTTTCATCTGATGGAACTTTAATAGTTGATAAGAAAACTTATAGTGGAGATTTTGTAGTGTCATTGGTGGGGAGTCCCAATAATTCTTACTGTCATGCTAGATCGATTTATTATGATAAGGTGAAAGGTGAGTGGTGTTATTATGATAATCAAAGAGCTCGTCCAGCAGTTATTAAGGATTGTGATATGATTGATCTTAAAGCTGATTACGCTAATATCTTAGGATATTTTGAAGAAAAATAAATTCTCTATTTCTGGCTAGTGGCTTTATTGTATGCATTTAGTTGATTTTTGGAAATATTTGCCAGGTCTTTGGAATTTTAAATGGAATTTATCAGATTCAGAGTTATTCTTTCAAAGTTTATTGCGCCAACTAGGATATCTTTAAAAATTTAGATGCTACCTGAAACTTTCAATTGAACATTGCAATTAAGCAATGGTATGTCTATATACGTGTAATGGATTTGTCTAATTTAAAAAGTTGAAAGAATTTTAAAAATGCAAAAAAATATTAAAATTGTGCGCAAAGTTTTCCTTATTGGTATGTTTTGTTGGAGTGTTGGTTTTTCAAGTATAGTTAAAGATTTGACTAGTGAGCCATTAAGCCATGATACTGTAAAGCTGTTTATTCACAACCCAGTGGTTAAAGAATCAATTAAAGAAATAATGAGTAATCGTAATATTCAATATTATTCTATTGGTGCTCTTTCTTTGATTAATAACTTGCTAGGTTTTTGTCGATGTAATGAAGAATACCCGAAAAACATTACTATAGATGGTTATCGAGAACAACCACTGGATGCTAATTTACGCACTGGGCTTATTCAGCTTACAAGTGGGCTTGCTCAATATTCAAATGATTTCTCCCAGTATTTAAAAGATATGTCTAGGGCAATTATGCATGGGCGTGGTTTTGACCAAGGGTTAGTATGTGTAAGCGTTAGTGATAAGGAGTTGGAGACTTATACTGATACTTTAAAGTCTATACGTTTGTATAACAAATGTAGTGGTGGAATAATTCCAGATTATATACACAGTACCGAAATTAAGGATAAAGAAACATTAAGTACGTATGCTAAAAAAGTTAACGAGCTTATGTATGCTGAGCCTAGAAATACACCAACTGGTACTCCATCGGCCGGTGATGAATTTCTTATTTTAATGGGGAATAATGATGCATTTAAACAGCGTTACATTGATTGGGCTTGTAATTTGTATTCATATTTGTATGCAGTGGCGCAAACTAAAGTATTAAGAGATGAATTAGCTTCTAAGATATTTAAGGATGAAGACGGAAATTATTACATAAGTGGCATTAAAGTTGCAAAGAGTGAGATTGACAATATTGCAGAACCAAAATTGCATCCATCTACATTTAATGTTGTAAAAGCTATCGGCATATATGTGCAAAAGCGAATGGCACAAGAAACAACAGCTTTTCAGGAAGAACCTTATGAAGTTGTTAATATGTTCTGGAAAGAAGATTTTGTTCTTAACAGACCATACAAAAGGATACCTTCTTGGAATAACGCCAATGCTAAGCAATTTTTGCCAGGTGGAATTTTAAAAATTGGTGAGAAAACTACTTATAGTGGAGATTTTGTAGTGTTATTGGGTGGGAGTCCCAATAATTCTTACTGTCATTCTAGATCGATTTATTATGATAAGGTGAAAGGTGAGTGGTGTTATTATGATAATCAAAGCTTTGGTCCATCGTTTATTATGGATTGCAATGAGTTAAGACTTCAATCTATTGTTGATGTTAAAATATTAGGATGTTTTGTTGAGGGTATAATTTAGCGTTAAGAGTTTGTTAACTTTTTGGAGATTATTATTCCTTAGTTAACCGATTTGGAGCGCATTATGCTCAATTTTTCTAAAACATTAACACTATTTTTAGCAACATTGAAAAAAAATTTAGTATTGGCGTTAAGCATTGTAGCGACATCTAACGTTTCTGCAAAAATGTCACCTTCAGAATTTGGTGAGTTTGCCTTAGCTGAAAATGCGCAATTGCGAGTAATTCAAAATTCTGTCCATAACCAGATGGGAGCTATGCAGCTACAAGCAGAGGATGCAAAACTGGAAATTACACAAGAATTTGAAGAGCAAAAAGCTAAAATACATGAAGAAATTAAAATAATTGATTCCTTAAGGGAGCCGCATGATAAAGAATTTGATAAATGGAGTGAATATGCGCTTAACCAACGTAAAAAAGTTTTGAGTCAATTGCATGCTGAATATGGAGATTCTAAATTAGGTCCATTGCTGGCAGAGCTTGATAAAAATCGCCTGCCGATTTTGGATCAAATTAAGCAATTAAATAAAGAAAAAAATGATATTCTTCAAAATCATTATACAAACAAAATAAAGTACGCTGGGCTTATGGATGGTTTAGACAGCTTTGATGCAGGCTTACGTATGGGGTTTAAAGAGGATGCAATTGAAAAGCTTCTTGCAAGTGTTGATGGTGATTTGCCAGAAACAATTTCTGAAATTCGCAGATTACTATCTAAGGAACTAAATGAAACTTTGCGTAAAGAAGAGCAAAAGTTTGAGGCTAAGAGAAATGAATTAAGCCCTGTGCTTGCAGAGTTTAGCCAAAGAACAGATGAGCTTTATGCCAAATTAAGGGAGCTAGGGGAGGCTTCTTACCAAGCTGTTGAAACAGCTATGCCTGGTAGAGAAGCGTTATTTCGTCAAATTGAAGACCAAGCTGTATTGGCTGTAATAAGTCAAGAACAAATGTAGTTAAAATATTGATACAGTCACACCGCAAAAAGTGTGGCTGTGTTTTTTTATGCGACTTTATAACGATGGGTCATTGCGGTGGTTAATGTACCATCATCTAAATAATCAAGTTCTCCACCAACTGGCACTCCATGGGCCAAGCTTGAAATATTGCTAACATATGTTGCGATACGCTCACGCACGTAATGCATGGTGGTTTGTCCATCTAATGTGGCGCTTAGGGCAAAAATGGCTTCGTTAAATTTTTGTTTTTGCAATTTTTCAACCAATGCTCCAAGGTTTAATTGATCTGGCCCGATACCTTGGATTGCTGAAAGATTACCACCTAAAACAAAGTACAATCCGCGGTAGGTATTTGATCGTTCCATTGCCCACAAATCACTAACAGATTCTACAATACAAATTGTTTCTTGGTCACGTTTGGGGTCACGGCATAGGCTGCAAAGTCTGTGACTATCTAAATTAAAGCAACTTTGGCAGGTTTGAATTGTTTGATAAGCATTGTTGATTGCTTCAATTAAAGGTGCCATGTGGCTTTCTTTTTTTTGTAAAAGATACAAGGCTGCCCTGCGACCTGAACGTGGCCCAAGCCCTGGTAGCCTGCTTAAAAGCTGGATCAGCCGTTGAATTTCAGAACTGTTCATTATAGATTGTACTAAGATGTATCGTTTTAATTAGCATGATTTTGTGAAATCTACCAGTCTTATTCGAATTGGTTCGCGTCAATCTGCTTTGGCAATGGCGCAAACGCAGCAAGTTGTTGATTGCGTTAATTTTAACACTGAATATGAAATTGTACCAATTGTAAGCACTGGTGATAAAATTGCCGGTCCATTGCGGGATCATGGTGGCAAAAGTTTGTTTACTAAGGAACTTGACCTGGCATTACTTAATGGAACGATTGATTTGGCGATACATTCAATGAAGGATGTTGAGACGCCATTACATAAAGGTTTAGAAATTGCTGCTGTGCCATTGCGGGAAGATGCGCGGGATATATTGATTTATCGGCAGGGTTTGAATTTAGACAACCTTCCTGCAAACGCTAAAATTGGTACTTCATCGCTACGGCGTGGTTACCAACTAAATTTTTATTTTAAAAATATTGAAATTGTACCGTGCCGAGGTAATATTCAAACCCGTTTGCAAAAATTTCAAAATAAGGAAATGGCAGGAATTATTTTGGCAGTTTCTGGCTTAAAACGTATGGGGTTATTGAATAATGGCTCTATTTTGGGTGTAGACGCACAAACACAAATTTTAGACCATGAAAAACATGTGCCAGCTGCAGGGCAGGGGGCTTTGGTGATTCTTAAACGCAAAGGTGATAAGCGATTTGATGATGCACTTTTAAAAATTAATCATGCAACAAGTCGTTTAATGATTGAGCTTGAGCGCAAAGTCATAGAAGGATTAAATGTTACATGCCATGACCCAATTGGTGTGTATGCACAAATGCATAAAAAAGAAATTCAACTAAAGGTAATGCTTTTTGATAAAAATGACCATAAAAGGGTTGCCCCTATTATTATGCAAATGTCTGAAAAATTACCTAATTTTGGGTTATGCTTAGAAATTTTTATAGAAAGTGTTAAAAGGGCTTGCGAGTTTAGAAAATACCTGTAATATTCTTCTATGTATACACCTGTGGATGGGTGGCCGAGCGGTTGAAGGCACCAGTCTTGAAAACTGGCGAGGGTGTAAGCTCTCCGTGGGTTCGAATCCCACCCCATCCGCCACTTCTTTATCTTGGATAATGATATTATCGTTAGGTCATCAGTTATTAAAAGTGAGAGGCGTTTTTCGTTTTTATAGTAACCCTGTTTTTTTGTGCCTAATGGCTATGGGTTTTACAAGCGGTGTGCCTTTTCTATTAACCCTTTCAACTTTAAGTATTTGGCTTTCAGAGTGTGGTTTTGATACCAAAGCAATAGGTATTTTTACAGCAGTTAGTTTGCCGTATGCGTTTAAATACTTGTGGGCACCACTACTTGACCGTGTAACTTTGCCAATATTTTTGTGGTTGCACCCGGTGAAGCGTTTTGGTTTTTTTGCGCTGATTTGTTTGATTACAAGCCTTTGTGTGCTTGCACACCTCGATCCGGTTGAAAATTTGTTATGGATTGCCGTGGTTGCAACCGCTGTAAGTTTTTTTGCAGCAACCCATGATATTGTGCTTGATACTTTACGAATTTATGCTTCTGATGCTTCGCATGTTGGTGGTGGCGCTGCTAGTGAGTCAATTGGTTTTCGCGTTGGTATGATCACATCAGGTGCTGGAGCTGTTTACCTGTCTTTGTTAATAGGATGGAAAGGGGCCTATTTGGCTATGGCTGCTTGCTGTGTAGTTGGAATTATTGGTCTTTTTAATATGCCTGACCCGCCTGCATTTAAAGAAAAGACAGCTAAATATAAAAATTTTTGGAAGGACGTATTTTTAGCCCCTTTGGATTCTATTGTAAAACAGCAGCTCTTTACTTATGTAATCGCTTTTATTCTTACTATTAAAATTGCCGGTACAGTTATGAATGCTTTGGGGGCTCCATTTCTATTTTCGCTTGGGTTTTCTAAGCTTGAGTATGCGTCTATTGTCAAAGTTTACGGAGTTAGCTTAATGCTACTAGGTAGCTTTGTAGGTGGATTAATTGTTCACCGTAAAAGTACAATTTATTGCTTGCAACTTTCAGGGATTTTGCAAATTATTGGGTGTTCCCTATTTGCGCTAATGGCATATCTTGGCCAACATCACCTTGATTTGCTAGTTGTAACCTTGAGTATTGAAAGCTTTTCATCAGGCCTACTTTCAACTGGGTTTATTGGCTACCTATCATTATTTTGCAAACCACCATATGTGGCTAGCCACTTTACATTACTTTATTCAGTTGGATCATTAGCGCGGGTGATTACCTCGATTATAGCGGGATATGTGGCTGCATACTTTGGCTGGGTTGTGCTATTTATTTTGTCATCTGCCACGTTAATTCCAGCTTTATGGTATTTGCAAAAAACTTTGCAGAAATTAACCGTAAAAAATTAGAAAGTACCCTTAGATGACATTAAATGTTCCGTCTTTTTTGTGTTGTGCTGCAGTTTTACAGCGTGTTGATACTTCAGTTTTACTAGTGCAGCGCCCATTTCATAAATCTATGGGGGGGTGTTGGGAATTTCCGGGTGGCAAGGTTGAGGAATTTGAAACTCCACAAGAAACGATTGTGCGTGAAATTGCTGAAGAAATTGATGTTACTATAAATATTGCAGATATTTTCCCACTTACTTTTGTTTCGCATACTTATGACAATTTTCATTTAAACATGTTTGTGTTTTTGTGCAAAACTTGGAGCGGGGAAGTTACCTTAAAGGAAGGGCAGCCAGATTGTGCTTGGGTTATGCCGGGTGATTTAGAAAAATATTTAATGCCAGATGCTGATGAACCAATTATTAAGTGCTTGATGCTAAGTATTTAGTTTTATAAATAATTGACATTACAATAAAAATGTTTTTATGCTCAAATATAAATAATAAACACTTAAAAATTAACTATTTGTTAATGTTTGTGTAATATTATAATAATTGTAAACAATTTTTTTGTGAAGGTTATTATGAAAACACAATTAAAATATTTAGTGCTTACACTTTCATTGTTTAATTTTGCAAATGCAATGCAAGCTGTTATTGAACAGGAAGAAAAGAAAGTTCCACAATTTGCCCCACAATATGTTGTACAGGAAGCTCTTGTTTATTCAAAAAGAAGCCCATCTGTACTTCATGAAAGTGAGATGAATATACAGAAGGTAAGCAGTTCTTGTCAAAATGGTGGTATTTTAGATAATTTAAAAGTTATTGCTAGTGCTTCATTGAACATACTAAAGGTTTCTACTGCTTATTCGCAGGATAATACCGATAGTTTTTCTGCTAGTTATGCCGCTCCAATTGCCGGTGCCGGTCTATTTACTGCAGTAGCTGTAAATGGCTTTTATAATGCGGCAAATGGAGCTGATTATGTAACAGCTGCAGCAATGAGTTCTCTTGCCTTAAAATATATGCATGATGCATTTATGAGATTCACAATTAAGCCACAATTTTTTAAGAAAAAAATAAATTAAGAACCATAAAATACCTAGTCTAATATAAATAAATGCCTAAGGAAACATCAACCGTTGAATAGTTTGTTCATCGGTTAATATTCTCCTTACAATATTTCTAGTTCCCTCTTAAAAAACTCCATAAAATT
>CANMNU010000034.1 GCA_947499175.1 Alphaproteobacteria bacterium | reverse complement strand
TAAAAGACGAGAGGCATTTGTTGAGCAGATTGCTTAGAAGACACTAGCAGTACCCACAAGTCCACAGCCCTCCCAGAGCCCTTAATTGCTCTGGGCATGGGCTTGTGGGCCCTGTGGGCAACATGTCTGTCAAACAGAAATTATTTTTTTTAAAAACCTTCAAAGATAATTGCTCATCTGTAATCGATAATGATTTTAAAAGCTGCTTTACTAAAAAAGGTATTACCTTTGTTGCATTGAATTTCATAGCTATTTCTAGCGGTGTAAGAAATTCTTTGTCTTGGGTTGGAATTTTCTTATTAAGATCAACTTTTGGGTTTTCCATAAGCCTCTTAAAGCTTTCAACTTCATCTTCTTCAATAATACTTGGCAGCTTAGATATTGGATTCCCCTCTGCATATGATTTTGCTCCATGCAATTGTTCATAAGCTAGTTTATAACCTTCTTGTAGCGGAATTTTACCATGGAAAAGTTTTCCGTCTTCTATTTGCTCACGGTTTTTAAGCCAATAAGCCAGATCACGTTGTACCTGAGCTTTTAATGCTTTTTTATAAGCTGCTTCATCAATTTCTCGTCGCCAATAGCTTTTAATTTCCACCTTCTCAGGGTTCCAAAATAACTCTGGTTTCAGGTAAAGTCGTGCTTGCAAACATTGTAATTTAGTGTACTTTAGTGCTGATCCATTGGGACCGCCACCATACTCTGGAGAATCTTCGACTTTTTCTTCCCAGTTAGTTAAAAATTCTTTTGGATTTTGCCTAAGCTCCGCCAACAATTTTGATGGTTTAAATTGTTTGAACTTTTCTTCAAGTTCATCAGCCTTAGCAGAAAAAGCCGTCGCACCTACAGGAAAACATAAATAACACAAATCATCAACCACAGATGGGCTTATAAAAATCTGCAAAAGTTTTCCGTTATTAGCGGGTTGGTTGTTTGCATCTTTTTTATCAAAGTAGCGATTATAGATTTCTTGATAAGTTACAAATGAAGCAGGATTACCTAACTTTTCCACCAACGTTTTAACCAGCCATTCCAAAGAAAGATCAGCTACGGAAAAACCTCTGTAGAAGTACTCCAAACTACACTCAGCCGATGTTCCTGCAGACCCTACTAAGGATACATTGACCGACGATCCTTTGTTTTGGAAATTTCCTTTATAATTATCAAAACGATTAAAGTTGTCAGTGTTTTGAAGTTTTCCTTCTTCCAGCAGCATAGCTAACACATTTTCTGCACCAAACTGGTCATCAAAAGCACGTAATAATTTAATATCTCCTCCTGATTGTTGCATCAATTGTTCGCGAAACTCTTTAATTACATCAAGATAAAACCCAATGTATGGAGCGCAACCATGATAAAAAACAAACTTATCCCTGTTTTGTTTCTCTACATCATACACTTTTAAAAGAGTAGCAACAAAATCTTGATATTCCTTTGTTTCATTTATTTCTATCTTTTTTTTATAATTTTCACTTTTATATTGAAATATTTCTTTCAATGATTCTGGGTCAACTTCAGTATCTGGTTTATTTAAAAACAAACGAAGCATTGCTTTGGTGGCAGTGAGTTCGGGCAACTTTGTTTGTTGAGGTTGGTCTATTGAGCTTTTATCACCAGATTTATTTTGAACGTAATGAACCCTATTCTTAAGTTCGGCAATCACAGTCCCCTTATTAACGACTTGTGTTGCTAACTGATCTTCCAATGTATATGGGTTTGTTGGCCAGGTTTCCTCTGGTGAATTATAGGCTTTATCAGTCCCTATTATTGCCAGTCTTCTTGAAGTAGAACCTACTTCATTTTTAGTACTTTTTTGTATTAAAAGAACTGGTTGAGCTACTTTATCAACTTCGTTGGAAAGCATGATAGATCCTGCCGTATGTGGTACTTGAACCGACTCAGTTTTTGTTAAAATGGCTTTTAAATGATTAATCACTGGCCCCTGGCGCAACATGCAATAAAGTGGCCGTGAAGTTCAAAGCTTTCAGTCTTACCTTCCAATGTTTTAATATCATTAAGCTTTATGGAATTTCCTACTACTGTGCCCTCTACCCCTTTTTCTAAACCAGCCTTGCAAACCTCAGTCATCAGATCCTTTAAATTCACCCACATGTATGCTGTATATTCTTTATCTTTCAGGTTAGCTGGTTCAACATATGCACCCGGAACCATATACATACGGAATAGCTTCACAGTATCGTTGCTGGCAAATTGTGGTCTAAAATCAGATTCATGCATTTTAGAAACCAAATCATGTGATGGATATTTACGTAAATCTTGGGGGGCTATATTTATCATGCCTGATGACTCTTCGCGAACCTCACGAGCTGCTGTTTCTGAAAGGGTTTGCTCATCTGCTGGATCGCTGCCTCCCCCAAAATTACCCCAATATTCATGACGGACTCTTTTACCTAACAGCACATAAAACTGCCCATCACGTTCCATGTAGTTAAGCATGCCTGCTGATGAATTGTAGTTGGCAATACCAGCGGCATCGGTAGCTATTATATACTCAAACTTTTCATAAATACTTTTGGGTAATAATACTCCACGAGAATATACAGCGAGTGATTGTAATCTTTTGAGTAATAGCGATTTCAATACCCTTTCGTCTTTGGAATTTTCTGCTTCAGCTTTTTTTACTTGCTTAAACTCTGTCGCTTCCCTTTTGAAAAAATCTTCTTTGGGTTCCCCAGTATTGGGCTTCAAAGACTGTACATCTTTTTTGTCCAATCCAAGCTCTTGTTGCAACTCTTCAAACGCTTTAAAAAGCTTATCTTCCTTGCTCAACACAAAATTAATTTGTTCTTTAATTTCTTGGTCGGTTACAAATTTAAAAAGCACAGCACCATCTGGGTTAGCCTTAGGATCTCGTAGGCTTGTTATCTCAGCAACAGTATCTAAGTCTTGCTGAGATTTAGGGCTACCCAGCGCGCGATAACGCAAAGCCCCACCATTGTCGAAGCGATAAACTTTGCCATTTTGCGTTACCATAATATTTTTAAAGCCTGCGGTAATATCCCAATTGCCTAAAAAGCAGTCAGCAACAAAGCCAAGTTGAATTTGCTTAAGAATTGTTTGCTGACCTTCAGCAAGATCACTTAATTTGTTAGCATTATTAAGGGTATCTTTTGGTAGTTCCTTGGCAAGCTCTTGCCCTTCAATAAATTCTGATAGAGAAACTAGTATTTGGGGGGCCTGCAGATTTAATGCTTTGTTTTTCATTAATTGGTTAAGAATTTCTTGTGAAAGCGAACTTTTATCAACATAAAATGCGCGATTAGCTGGAACATTTACCCCCAATGCTTTATAAAGTCTACCCGCCAAAATTTCTTCTTTCAAACGAGGTTCATCTAAAATTTTGAGGATAAACTTCTTATTAGTTTGGGAATCTTGCAAAATGAAAACTGCCTGGTTCCCTCCCCCTTCAGGTATGCCAACTAAGGTTAAGCCAGAGAGAGATGATGGTAATTCAACGATATCCCCAGCAAATAAAAAATTGCATAAGGTGAAAATGTACAATAAAAAACGCATAATTTGTAGCAATGTCAAAACTTTAATTTTATTATTAATTAAATTTGTTAATTTTTGGTTAAAAGAAAATGAAGTTTTTTAAAGCATTCTCATTTTTTTATTGCATTATTCTTGCAAATAGGCTACTTTGCAAATGAAATTTTAGTTCCGATTTCGCGCAACTGCCATAAATTTGGTGGTGTTATTTGGCAAACTCCAAAGACTTATTTTAAAGCGTTATCTGTTCGTCCCAAAAAGCTGCAAATCCAGCCTCTTCATGGATAAATTTCTGTCCACTCAATTATCCCGTTGTGGGGAGTGGTTTTTTTATAAACGCTTTAGATATAAGAAGGATCTAAATATGAATACGTTCAATGAAATGGGATTACCTGAATCCCTACTAAACGCACTAACTCGCTTAAAACTTGTAAAACCTACTGAAATTCAAGCTCAAACTATCCCTTTGGCGATAGAGGGCAATGATATTTTGGGTTCAGCACAAACTGGTACCGGAAAAACCCTTGCATTTACCTTACCACTGGTAAAACATTTGTTAGAAAACCCAAATGCAACTGCACTAGTGTTAGCACCTATTCGAGAAATTGCTCAACAGGTACTGCGGGCATTACATGATTTAGTTGGTGATAATTTTAAAACTGCCCTAATTATTGGTGGTGAGCCTTACCCAAAACAGCTTTCTCAACTAAAAGCTCGACCACGAGTTATTATTGGCACACCTGGACGAGTAATTGATCACTTAGAACGTGGCACACTACGTGTTGATAACCTTGAATGCCTAGTATTAGATGAAACTGACCGTATGTTCGACATGGGTTTTGGTATTCAGCTTGACCACATTATCAGTAAACTTCCAGCAAAACGCCAAACTTTAATGTTTTCTGCAACAATTGCTCCAGCAATTGAAAAGTTAGCAGCAAAATACCTTAACCAACCAAAAAGGGTAGCTGTTGGTTCTTCAACTTTGCCTGTACCAAAAATCAAACAAGAAATTGTTAACATTGCAGAAAAAGATAAATACAAGCGCCTTTTACAAGAGCTTGAACAGCGTGATGGCACAGTAATTGTATTTGTGAAAACTAAAATGAACGCTGATCGTTTGGCCGAAGCGCTTCGTAAAGAAGATCATTCAGCTTCAGCAATTCATGGAGATTTACGTCAACATCAACGTGAGCGCGTAATTCGTTCATTTAGCCAAGGTAAATGCCGAATCATGGTCGCAACTGATATTGCTGCACGTGGTTTGGATATTCCGCACCTTATGCACGTTATTAATTATGATGTGCCTCCATGTCCAGAAGATTATATTCACCGTATTGGAAGAACTGGACGCGCTGGCGCAGAGGGCTTTGCTTTGTGCTTTGTGACTTCGGCTGATGCTAAAAAGTGGAATGCAATTGAGCGTTACATGAATCCAAAAGCCCATGAAAGTGCTAATAACCGCAATTCTGGTTCCGGCAATAGTTCAAGCCGTGGTTTTGGTGGTGGATTTGGCAGCGGTGCCGGTAAACCACGATCATCAAGCCCTTATGGAGATAAGCCAAGGGGTGAAAGATCTCCTTTCGGTGACAGACCGCGTGGTGAAAGAACCTCATTTAGCGACAAACCAGCTTTTGGTGAAAAGCGTGCTTTCGGTGATAAACCGCGTGGTGAAAGAACCTCATTTGGCGACAAACCTGCTTTTGGTGCAAAACGTGCTTTTGGCGATAAGCCTGCCTTCGTTGATAAACCGCGTGGCGAGAGAACTTCATTTGGTGACAAACCTGCTTTTGGTGCAAAACGTGCTTTTGGCGATAAGCCTGCTTTCGGTGACAAACCGCGTGGTGAAAGAACCTCATTTGGCGACAAACCAGCTTTTGGCAGATCATCAGGCGAAGGCTTTGGCGGACAAAGAAAATCGCGCCCATTCTCAGATCGTCCAACGGGTGATCGTCCTGCAAATAGCCCATTTGGTGGAAATTCACGCCCTAGAAGTAACTTTTCAGGAAAAAGAAGCCCACGCTAAAAAATAAATCCTAAAAAACTACAGCCCCTTAGCATTTTGCTTTGGGGCTTTTATAATAAAAACTATGGCCTATTTCGATTCAACAGTTTTGATCCATTTATCAAATTGTTTAGTGTTCTCTTTATTTGATACTCCTATGGAATCATCCTTTAATTGATAGTTATCATGTGGCACAAAGGTATATAAGCCAACTAATGAAATTGAAGCGGATACAAACAAAAGCACACATAGTCCATTAAAACTGCTGATATTTTCGCAAACGTACCCAGTTAACATATACATGAATGCTGTTGATGAAGCCCAAATAAGCAATAAATGAGTATACCTGCCAAAAACTGGAAAACTTTTGTTAAAAATTGGAGCAGCTGGGGTTAACCCCTGTCCCAACACGCTGACAATTACCTGAATAATAAAAATGTTTAATTGGTTGTCCAAGCCACTAAAACCAATCATTAACAAAGGTGCAATGCACAATAAACCAATTAATTTGAATTTAAGAATTTTAAATGGATGGAATTTTAATCCAAGCAATCCGTAAGAAACTTCGGCACACATCACAATAATTAGCACTAAAGTTGTTTGCAGCATAACTACATTAGGTGATAAACCAAGCTTATCACCCAAAACAGACGGCAAATATGCATAAGAAAAATAAAAGGCCATTGTCGGGAAAAAATAAAGCGCAAACAGAGAAGCAATATTACGATTTTTAAATTTTATTTGAGAAAATAGACCAGTAGGACGTTTTTTACCAAACTTTTTTTCAATTGCACTTATAAACTCAGGAGTTTCTTTTAATGTTTTTCTAGCTATAGTACCTATGACCGCTATTCCTGACCCAATATAAAAAGGTAATTTCCAACCATTTTCAGGTGAAAGGAAAATACACAATGCACCAATACCACAAGCCATTAGCCCACCTAATGAACAAGTTGCTTCTACCATAGCACTACAAAAATAAACTTTTGGTTTAGGCACAGTTTCAGTAATGAAAACATCTGCAGCAATACATTCTCCGCCTGAGGCAAATCCTTGCACAAAACGCATTAAGAAAAATAAAATTGTTGATGCTATGCCCCATTCCGCATAGGAAGGAATGTTTGGAATCAAAAGGCATGAAATCGACATTAAAAATGTTGTCGAAATCAACACAGGGACACGTCCAATTGTATCACCAATATATCCCCAAAAAATTGCTGCAATTGGACGAATACAAAAAGATGAACAAAATGTAAGGATAGTCAACGTGACCTTATATGGAGAATCGGCAGGGATAAAAACTTTACTAAGTACTACTGTTAAATGAACAGCTAACATTATGTCAAAGAATTCTAAAAAATTACCAATTAAGACAATAGCTAAAGATTTCTTAACATTTTTAGAAAGTGGAGCATCTGCATTGTTTTTCACAACTTAAACACTTAATGAAATTGCTGATTAGAGTAGTAACATTATTGTTGAGTTAAAAAATCACTCGCATTTCACGTAAACTGATTTTACATATTATAACTTTTCAAAGTATATTTCCGCTAATTAACTAATTTTTAAGCAAATTTATTTTACTCTGCCTAAAAGCATTGCTTGTCATAGGCCTTTGGTCTTGCTACAGTGCTGAGCTAAATAGACTAATTTATTAAAAATAAAGCCAGAGGTTTTCTTGTCGCAAAATGTCGTTATCGTGGAATCGCCATCAAAGGCCAAAACTATCAATAAATATTTAGGTAGTGATTACAATGTTATTGCCAGCTATGGGCATATTCGTGATTTACCTTCCAAAAATGGTTCAGTAAAACCAGATGATAACTTTTCCATGGTTTGGGAATTGGATGAAAAAGGCCAAAAGCGCATGAGGGATATTGTGTCCCTAACTAAAGGCGCCAAAAACTTATTCCTAGCAACCGATCCGGATCGTGAAGGAGAAGCTATTTCATGGCATATTCAGCAGGTTTTAGAGGAAATGAAAACCACCAAAGGCATGAATGTACAACGAATAGTTTTTAACGAGATTACCAAAAAAGCAGTGCTTGAATCACTAAAACAACCAAGGCAAGTAAACCAAGAATTGGTTGATGCCTACCTAGCACGACGCGCACTTGATTACCTGGTTGGATTTACCCTATCACCAATTTTATGGAGAAAACTTCCTGGAGCCAGGTCTGCCGGACGAGTGCAATCAGTAGCCCTACGTTTAGTTGTTGAACGTGAGCAGGAAATTGAAGCTTTTCGTACCCAAGAATATTGGTCAGTACTGACCCAATGCTTGAATACCGCCAAGGTAAGCTTTGGTGCCAAATTAAATTATTTAAACGGTAAAAAACTTGATAAGTTTGACCTACCAAATGAAGAAATTGCCAAGCTTGCTGTAAAAACTATTGAAACATCCGCATTTAGCGTTGCTGATATTGAAAAAAAACAAGTACGTCGTAATCCTGCTGCACCATTTACCACTTCAACCTTGCAACAAGAAGCATCACGTAAACTTGGTTTTAGCCCGAAAAAGACCATGCAAATTGCCCAAAAACTTTATGAAGGTATTGACCTTGGTGGCGAAACAATTGGTTTAATTAGCTACATGCGTACAGACAGCGTTAACCTTTCTGGTGAAGCGGTCACTAGTTTGCGCACATATATTGAAAAAGATTTTGGAAAACCATATTTGCCTGATGCACCACGCCTGTATAAAACCAAGGCTAAAAACGCTCAAGAAGGCCATGAGGCGATTCGTCCAACAGATGTTGGGCGTAAGCCTCAATCTGTGCAAGCACACCTTGATAGCGACCAAATGAAGCTTTACGAGCTTATTTGGAAACGTACAGTCGCTAGCCAAATGGAAAATGCTTTGTTTGACCAAGTTGGTGTAGATATAACTTCAAGTGACAAGCAAACAAATTTACGGGCAACAGGCTCAACAATTGTTTTTGATGGCTTTTTAAAGCTATACCAAGAAGGTAAAGACGCTGAAAGTAAAGATGACAAGACACCAGAAGACGATGACCGCATATTGCCCCCACTTCAAGTCGGTGAAGTTATTAATATTGATTCAATTAGCCCTGAGCAACACTTCACACAGCCACCACCACGCTATACCGAATCAAGCCTTGTAAAAAAACTTGAAGAATTAGGCATTGGCAGACCATCTACGTACGTATCCTTACTGCAGACTTTGCAAGACCGTGACTATGTACGATTAGAAAAACGCCAATTCCACCCTGATCAAAGGGGAAGATTAGTTACCTCATTTTTAAGTCACTACTTTTCTAAATATGTTCAGTATGATTTCACTGCATCCCTAGAGGAACAGCTTGATGATATTTCAGGTGGGCGCATTGGCTGGATTAAGGTTATGCAAACATTTTGGCAACCATTCAACGAAACTGTAAAATTAGCGGAACCGCTAAGAATTACAGAAGTTTTAGATAATATGCAAAAAGATCTTGAAGCATCGTTGTTTGACATGACAAAAGAAAACCCTAAGGAATGTCCAGCATGCAAAGAAGGAGAGCTTCATTTAAAACTTAGTAAATTTGGCCCATTTCTTGGTTGTAAACGCTACCCTGAATGTAAATATACCAAATCTTTAAATGGATCAGCCCAACCTGACGACGGCTTGCAAGAAGTTACTGAAGTAATTGTTTTAGGACAAGACCCTAGTTCAGGTGTAGATATTACCCTGCGTAAAGGCCCATATGGGCCATACCTACAATGGGAAGAAAAAGATGTAAAGAAACCCAAACGTGTGAGCGTGCCACCTGGTTTTGACCCGTTTGCAGTAACAGTTGAACAAGCGGTTAAATTAGGATCAATGCCTGCATTCGTTGGCAAACATCCACAAACTCAAGAAGATGTTTTCGTTGGAATTGGCAGATTTGGCCCATATTTAAAATATGATGGTGCCTTTACCTCAATTCCTAAAGCCTACAATTTTATGGAAGTTAGCATTGAACAAGCTTTTGAAATTTTAGAAAAAAAACGCTTAAACCCCAGAACCAAGCCAAAACCATTAGCAAAAATTCCTGAAAAAGTTCAGGCAAAGCCTGCAGCAAAAGCACCGGTAAAAAAAGCCCCAGCTAAAGCTGCTACTAAAACAAAAAAGGAAAAAACTTAATTTTTCAAATATGAAAAACATGTACGACGTTATCGTTATTGGCGCAGGTGCTGCGGGACTTATGGCAGCCGCAACCGCTGGAAAACGTGGTAGGCGCGTTTTATTAATCGAACACACAAGCAAAGTTGGTGAAAAAATCCGCATTTCGGGTGGGGGAAGAAGCAATTTCACTAACCTGTTTGCAAGCCCTAAAAACTATATAAGCAAAAATCAACACTTTGCAAAATCAGCTTTAGCAAGCTACACCCAACATGATTTCATTAAACTTGTTGAAACATATAATATTGCCTACCATGAAAAAACCTTGGGGCAATTGTTTTGTGATGGATCTTCCAAGCAAATTGTTAACATGCTGCTAAGTGAGTGCCAAAAGGGCCAAGTTGAAGTTAGGCTTAACTGCACAGTCACCAATATTGCTAAAAATGAACGTTTTGAAGTTAGAACAACTGATGGCACAATTTCAGCCGAATCAGTAATTATTGCAACCGGAGGATTATCAATTCCACTAATGGGGGCTACCGACTTTGGGTATAAAATTGCACGACAATTTGGCCTTAAAGTTTTAGCAACTCAGCCGGCTTTGGTTCCTTTAAAAGTTGCTCCCCCTACCCTTGCTATGTTTGCTAGCCTTAGTGGCATTTCTGTTGATGCGGTAGTTTCGCACCGTGACATGCAATTTCGTGAAAATATTTTATTTACCCACCGTGGTTTAAGTGGTCCGGCAATTTTGCAAATATCATCATACATGGAAAAATTTGCTAAAGAAGAAATCACCATAAATTTATTGCCAGATTTTGATTTAAAAAACGAATTTAAAATCAACCGCAATAGTAAACAAACCGTTGCCAATTTTTTGAAAAATTATTTCCCCAACCGCCTTATTGAGGCAATGGCAACACCTGATTATGGTGGCCGTATAACCGAACTTAAAAATAGCAAACTATTTGAAATTGCAGATTCGTTTCATCAATTTAAAGTAATAATTGATGGCAGCGAAGGTTACCAAAAAGCTGAGGTTACTGTTGGCGGAGTTGATACTGATGAATTATCATCAAAAACATTAATGTGTTTGAAAATTCCCCAATTGTTTTTTATTGGTGAAGTTGTTGATGTTACCGGATGGCTTGGGGGCTATAATTTCCAGTGGGCGTGGTCATCAGGGTACTGTGCTGGGCAGAATTGTTAATTAATTATTAATGTTTTATTGTTAAATTTAAAATTAAAGGGTTTCAAACTTGGAATATTTTATGAAGAATAATATAATTAAATTATTAATTGTATTTTCCATGACTGTGGCTGGTGTACATTCTATGGAAAAAGTACCAAACCAAGCGCAAAAGAAATGGACTCAAACTGACCTTGATTTAACATTAGAAGATAAGGAAGAGCTGCAGCAACTACTTGCAAGAGATGAGATTGTTGAATTTTCATATAAAAAATTCAATATTGAGTCATTAAACACTTTAAAGGCAACATTGGAAGGAAAAGCTATTATTGGTATGCAGGGTGCTAATGCTAGATTTATCATACCTTTAACGAAAGGGTTGAGTCAATTAAATAGGGTGAATATTTCAAATAGAGAAGATATAACTTCACTAATAATTCCAGCAGGGATGGCGGGCCTGGAAAAACTTTATGTGAAAGACAATATGGCACTACAATCACTTACTCTTCCAGCAGGGATGACTAATCTAGAAATACTTATTGTGGATAACAATAGATCATTACAATCGTTTACGATTCCAGGAGGAATGAAGAATCTACAAACACTTAAGCTTGAACACAATGAAGCATTACAATTGCTTACGTTTCTAGGAGATATGCCGAATCTGGAAGAGCTTGTTGTGTGTTACAATGAAGCATTACAAGCGCTTAAGATTTCAACAGCAATGACGAATCTACGAACACTTCGGCTTGATATAAATAGATCATTACAATTACTTACGCTTCCGGCAGGAATGACAAATCTACAAAGATTTTATGTGGTTGGCCATGGAGCATTACAATCAATTACAATTCCTGAAAGCACAATAATTACAAACTTACTCGATGTGAGGGGTACTGCTATAAGCCGTGATAACGTAATCGCCCTTAGGGGAAGATATCCAAGAATTGTGCTGTCTAATTTTGATGCATCTTTTAATGCGCAGATAAACCAACAGATAGATGAACAAGAAGCACTTTTGCGGCAAAGAGAACTTGTTACAAAAGCGTTCAAAGAACTTGCTTTAAGTGAAGCTACGGCACAGCTTGTTACTGCTAATTTGCCAACTATTGAAACTACAAAAGAAAAGTTCATAAATGCTGCAGC
>CANMNU010000033.1 GCA_947499175.1 Alphaproteobacteria bacterium | reverse complement strand
GACTTCAAAATCAGAAAAATCAAAAGCTGATGGATTAAAATTAACAAGAAGATTGTGCTCTACATCAAGTTCTTGGTGAATAATAAGAGATGAATCTTGAGTTTCCCCTGACCAACATTCCAAATCATCTTGGGATAATTTTGACCCCTTAGCCGTAGCAAAACTAGAACAGGTCACGCCAATAATTAGATATAAAATAACTTTTTTCATTAAAAAACCTTATGTAAAATGTGGTTTGTATTTCTGTCTGGTGGCTAAATTCATTTATTAATTTATTTCATATTTTTAATAAAGAAACAATTCTCTTTTAAAAAAAGCTAGCGCAGAATGTGTTTATGATACAAAAAACTATTCGCGCATTTGCCCTGCTTGAAGTAGCTATTGCCCTTAGTGTGCTAGGGGTAATTGCTTATATGGGCATGCCATTAATTAGTAAACTAAGTAATTGGCAGCACACACGCACTACAGCAGCCCACCAGGAACAAATTATGGAAGCGTTAGGGGCTTATGTTTTGGCTAACATGCGCCTGCCCTGCCCCGCAGCCAATACTAGTGGTCAGTCTGAACCTGGAACAAATATTGGTTATGTGCCGTATCAAACCCTAGGAATTTCTGAAAAAATTGCTAAGGATGGGCAGCATCATTGGATGACATACGCAGTACAACCGAGCCTTGCCTCATCAAATATTATGTTTGTGCAGAGTTCTTCTGGGTTTTTAATGGATTCGCAAAGTATATTCTGCGCGGCTAAAGCATTAGGTACGCTTACTATTAATAATGACAAAAATGAGCCATGCGTTGTGGGTACAGATTTTGCGGCAACAACAATTATTGCACATGGTAACAGTGGCGGATATTACTTAGATAATGGTGCAATCCAACCAGTAAATAGTACAGACGTTCATAAAATAACTAACGCTAATCGCACTGGTATTTTTGTAACTAAAACAGCAATATGCAATGATTCAAATATATTTGATGACACAATCCTTTTTGCAAGCCGTAATAACTTGATGGCCAACTGGTCAAAATGTCCATGTAAAATACCAAATTAAATACTACTTATTAACCTAATATTAGTAATATGTTGATACATTACAAATAAAGCTGTCATGTATTATTAGGAACATATTGATATGAGATTAATTAAGTTATGCTTTATATGCTGTGCTGTTTGGTTAACAATTATAAATGCCGCTGAGGAAAACATTGAGGAAGAGAAGAAACCTATTCTCAAAAGAGAAATAACGATATTAAAATCTGGAGAAATATTCATTAAACCGCTTACAGATGAACAAAATCAAATTCTCGCTAATCTTGCTAATAATGAAAAATATGAAGAGCAGTTGGTGTTTAATATTGCTGAACTTATGCAAAACGATAAAAAATTTATAAAGGATAAGCAACCCAAAAAAGGACTTTTTTCAAAATTATTTGGTTGCGGAGAATGATTAAAATAAAACTGATTGCAATCATAATACTACAAAAAAATACCACACAGTTGTTAACAATATATTAACTATTTGGAGCAATAATAAGTTATTATCAGGCTTAATGGTGCATCAAATATGCTGACTAATATGTTTTTAAAATTTTATTTGGGAATAAGCTTATTGAGTGGAACCCTTATAACAGCAGCAGGAATAGAAGCTGTGCTAGGCATAGACACCCCAATAGAGTTATCTGAAAAAACTCAAACAATAATAGCTAAAAAGCTGCAACTTATTGATGGAGGCTACACAAATGATGTTGATCAACAAGTACGATCAATAACAAATGCTCTACTTCAACCTGCAGCAGACGTTGTTGCAACACCAGTTGAAATGGATGAAATGATTAAAGCACATTTAATTTCAGAGCTATACTACGCTTACAATACCAAGTGGAGCTCAAATAAAACCCGTAAACACCGTATTACTTATGATTTTTTAAGCAAGCTTGATAAAGCAGAGAGAACTGCAACGCAAATGGGGCAAATTACTACATTTACAGTAATTTCCATTGCTGCACAGGAATTTTTTTGGAATGAAAAATCAGAAACTATTGATCTAAAAAATCGTGTACGCCGAGAATTACGCTATGGTCTTTTCAAAAAAGCCGGACACAAGCTAGATATTCGCAACTTAGTATTTCTTGAAGGGAAAAATCTTGAAGAAATTATTAATGCAAGCATTACTGGTGAACTTAGAGGTAACCTTGCAGAATTACTAGATAAATTCAATAAAAAAACTATTGGCAGCACTTATAGTGCGCTATTAGATAGTATAACCGAAAGATTTACAGATAATTCAGTAGGTGCTATTGGAGATGTGCCATTAAGTATAAGCAAAGAAATTTTAAAGAAATTTGGGTTTAAAAATGATTCATTAACAGTATTAACAGCCAAATCTGAAGGGGATGGAATGTGTGGAGAGCACAGCTTCTTTATTCCAACAGATGGTGCGCTATTAGGTATTTCAGAAGGCAACGGACGCGATAAAATTCTGGATGCAATTTATAATAATCCTGAAGATTCTGAAGCCAAAGACCTTTATTTACAAACAAGTAAATATATGGGAGGAGAAAATTTTATAAAATTAATAACCACACAAATTGCTAAAATCAGAGAAACTAGCTATGATGAAGCAGATATTTTACAAGGTAAGTTTGAGCATTACAAAAAATTTGCAGAGGAAATACGCAGCGAAGCTAAAGAGCAAATTAATGCATCAAGAATAGATCTGATTAAACGTACAGCCCAACTACCAAGACTGAAAGATGCGCTACGAACGTTTAACACGATAATGAACACTCCAGAACTTTTAACAACACTATTATCTAATGAAAATTCGACAAGAATCCTTAAAAATATTTTAAGTGAAGTTACGGGGTTAAGAACAATAAACGTACAGTTAGATGGATTGCTTGCGGGAATAGAGGCTCAAATTGCACAAATTAATCTTGATGCACCAACTGCAAAAGATAGAGCAGCTGCAGCCTTGAAAAAAGAAACCGAGCTTAGAATAACGTTAATGGCCTTTTACGCAAAAAACCAAGAACTTACTAGAGAATTTGTTAGGTTAAAAAGAGAAATAAAAAATTCTAAAGAAGCAGCTAAAAATAAAGCTTTAGAGGCATTAGAAGCACTAAAAAAGAAAGACGAAGCATTGTTCATAGTATTAGATAAGTTGAATGATGAAGCAGAACAATTAGCAGCTATTATTAGAGAAGGAGACGTCTCAGCACTTAATAAATATTTGTTAATTGGAGCTACTCTAATAGATTTTATGAATGAAAACATGTTACCTGAAAGTGGGCACGAAAACGCCTTTAAGCTAGAAGATATTGCTAAAAGACTTAGCTTCATTACAGATTTTTGCCAAAATATTTGTGAACTCGTTCAGGATGAAGCAACTAAAGGCTCAATAAAAAATCTAATGGATGAATTCCAAAGAGTTCCTGAACTAATGAATGCGAGAATAAATAATGGGTTATCTTCAAAAAGCTTAGAAATAGTTAAATCTTTACGAATTGTTCCAGATGAAATTAAACCAGAGGCATTAAAAACTGAAATGGTAAGCCTAGCACTTGGCGAAGGTGAATTAAGAGGATGCTTACCATGTGATGCTGTGTATACCCAATTATGGGCAATTCTTCACAACGTAAACGTTTTTGTTTTTTCTGGTAACGAGGATGGTATGACACCTCCTCTTGACGTCATATATAGGCTAAAAGACATGCCGTACAACCAAAAAACTGTTACATACCCATTTGGCACAGATGGACAAAATTTAGCCACGGTTATTTTAACATCACCTAGTGCTAAGAATATATTCATCAATAAAAAACCTGGACACTATGATAAATTCATACAGCTAGGCGACCTTCAAGACATGGCTGCACAAATTCGTCATTTAAATTGGATGGGTTTAGACATTAAAGAAAAATATGGTGCATACCCACTGTAAACCTATGGATTAAATAGATGCAGCGTTACTGGCACTCAAAACCAGTAACGCCCCTCTTTACCACAAGCTACAATTAGACCTACCATTACTATGGGAATTTATTTTTCAAGAATCATGGCCAAGGTAGACGACAACCTAGTACGCTATTACCAAGAAGAACTTAATTATTTGCGCCTTAGTGGGCAGGAATTTGCAAAGCAATACCCAAAGATTGCCCGTCGCCTAGAATTATCTGATAGTGAATCACCAGACCCACATGTAGAACGCTTACTTGAATCATTTGCATTTTTAACGGCAAAACTTTCCAAGGCAATTGATGATAGATTTCCGCAAACAGCACAAGCGCTACTAAGCGTTTTATACCCACATTTAATTAACCCAATTCCGGCAATGGCAATTGCAAAACTTCAAGTTGATGATACTCAAATTCCACCAAACAAAGGATTTTTATTATCCAAAAACACGAAGCTTCTAGCCAGATCAATTGAAAGTGTGCAATGCCGTTTTAAAACAGTCTACGATATTCACCTATGGCCTATAGAAATTACGGCCGTTGACTTAGTACCTAAAGATGCCTTTAAGTTTCCAACTACACCACAAAACCATTGGTTTTTAAAAATCACACTAAACGCAAAATCTGCAGAATTTGCGGCCACAGACTTTGATGATTTATTGGTACATATAGCTAGTGATTGGGTACAGGCCAACCTTATTTATGAATCTCTCTTTTGTGAGTACACCGACCAAGTTTATATAACTACTGATGCAACAACCACAGCTATTGGTGGAGCGGCCCTTGAACCAGTTGGTTATAAGCGCGATGAACTTGCTATGCCTGTGCCACAATATAGCCTGCACCACTACGCCCTGTTTCAAGAATATTTTCATTTTGGTGAGAAATTTTTGTACTTTAGACTAAAGACACTACAAGCAGCCATTAAAAAATTACCTGCTTCAAAGCAAATTCATATTTTAATTCCATTAAAAAATGGGGACGTTTTAAAAAAAATTGGGGTTGATCGTTCAACATTTTTATTAAACTGTGTGCCGGTAATTAATTTATTTGAACGAGTGTCTGACCCTATTCGTATACACCACCGCCATTTACGTTATCGCTTAATTCCAGATATTCGAAGGGAACGTACCACCGAAATTTATAACATTGAAAGTGTTACAGGTGTTGAAGAAAAAACCCAAAGGGTAATTGAGTACCAGCCTTTTTACAGCCTTGCTGGACAACAAAGTTCAAAGAATAATAGCTTTTGGTTATCACAAAGGGCCCCAGCGACTCTTCGCGGTGTTCCTGGAACAGACTTGTACCTATCATTCGTTGATCGAAATTTTCAAGCAATCAAAGCCAAAGATATTATTGCAACAGCTAAAATTTGGTGTACAAATCGTTATTTAGCTGATCAACTACCACAAAATTCTATGCTACAGCCTGAAGACAAGGCGCCACTTACAAAAATTACATTGTTAAATAAACCAGCGTCTCAAAACTATTCTGTAGCTGATGGTGAAAGCCTATGGATGCTAATTTCGCAGCTTTCCAGTAATTACTTGGGAGTATTAGACCCTAAACAAGGAATTATTGCTTTAAAAAGTTTTCTACACTTATTTGCAAGTCGTTACCCAGATATGCCAACTAAAGCAATTGATGATTTGAAACAACTTGATATTACGCACATAACAAGACGGTTTGGCACGCAAGCTTGGCGTGGTTTTGTTCAAGGCTACAAAATAAAAATGGAAATGCAAAAAACCAATCATCAAGGTAGCAGTAACCTAATTTTAGGAACAATTTTGAATGAATATTTTGCATCATTAGTCAGTTGGAATAGCTTTGTTGAATGCAGCCTAAATGATGGAAAAAATAAAGGAGAATGGATGCAATGGCAGCCCCAGCCAGGCGTACAAGTACAGCTGTAAAAAAAACTCTACCTGAGCAAGTAATTGAGTCCCCTGAAGGTTTTGACCTGGATCAGTTAATTTATATTATTGAATCAATTCGCACAAACATTACGCCATTAGGTGAAGGTACAAATGCTGCAAAAGAAGCGGTACGTATTCGAAGCAACCTCACTATGCACCAACAAGGCACAGAAATTAGCCATATTGATGTGGCAAATACAAAGTCAGGCTTACCTGAAGTGTACATCAATACACTAAGCCTAGCAGGTGTAAATGGCCCATTAGCAACCCCTTTTACAGAAATGCTACTAGATAGCCTGAAAGATAAAGATTTTTCTGGACTACATTTTTTAGATATTTTTCACCATAGACTTTCTAGCATGTGGCACCGTTTACGTAAGCGAACATATCCGCATCTTTATAGAAGCCATCCATCAAAAACTCCTTTTGGCTTGATGCAGCAAGATCTTAGTGGTTTCAAACAACAAGGAGAAGTTGCGCACACCCTATTTTATGATCATTTTTGGAGAAGGACGCGCTCAATTTCAGGGCTTTTACAAATGATTGAATTTATATTTAAGGTAAAAGCAATGATCACTCCATTTGAAGGAACCTGGAGAACAATTGAAGATGGTGAAGGCAGCAAAATTGGAAAGAGCGGCCAATTTCAAGTTTTAGGAAAAAATGCCATATTGGGATTGCGCTGTTGGGATCAAAGTGCTGGGTTTAGTATAAAACTTTCACCACTTGATTGGCAGTCGTTGCAGCAATTTTTACCCTTTACAGACACAAAACTTGGTGGGGAAAATTTTGCCAAGATAAAACAACTATTAATTAGCTATATGGGTTCACAACCGCAAGTATTTTTGTACTTATCACTGAAACAAAATGAAAATAAAGGAACTTACTTAAATAAAACCTTCGCCCTAGGATGGAACAGCTGGATAGTTGGAAACAAGACAGATTCAGTTAGGTTAAGATTGAATTAAGCAATAAAATATCTACACACTAACTTTAACTGTTTGTTAATATTTTTGCTGTATCATTAAGAAATCAGCACATTAATTGATTGGTATTTTCTATGTTTTTGAATTTAAAAACTATTTGCGTACTACTGAATATTATTTTAATTAGCATTTTTGCAGCTGAAATTCCTGAAGATTTTATTGATAATAATACTTCAGTACAAAAGCAAGTCACCACTACAAAAAATGAGATAGAATTATTAGCTCAAGCTGATTTTCGAGAAAATATTGAAAAAATTGCTAGTGGGTATTACAAGGGGTACCTAATGAACCTAATAACCCAAGAACACTTCATGGACTTGCTTAAGAAAAATGGTGAAAATTTGACAGTAGAAGCTGCAATAAACGTTATTGAGAAAATACCAGAAACAAAAAATAAAATTACCACCTTAAAAGCTTATTTACGAATTTGGCTAATTGAATACCATACATGCCAGGCATGTAAGGATAATAGTGGCAGTTTTTTGACAATTACCATGAATAATAACTAAATTTTATAAATTAATTTCTGATTCATATTAAAGTAACTATGGATGATTATATGAAAGCAATAAAAAATTAGAAGCTTTAAGGCATGCCGCGGCAGCAAGTGCTTTTGCTAATCTCTAACAAATTCTCTATAATTTGTTAACAATTGATGGTGCCATGCTTTTTGCTGTATCCAAAAAAGCAAATAAGCTGTGGGGCTTAAAACTGAGGCCATGTGTGAAAGTACTACCAAATCCTAACGAAAATACAGCCTTATGGGCAATTTGTTGGGTAACTTTTTTATGGAGCATGGCTTCATTGATGGTATTTTCACTATTACCATTTTTTTTAACTGAAGAACTAATGGTTTCAAAAACAAAACTTGGACTTATTGAAGGCACAGCCGTATTTTTAGCATTTGTGGCAAAAGTTTTTTCAGGATTGCTAAGCGATATTTTCAAAACAAGACGCTCGTTAATTATTGTAGGAACCATAGGATCAGTAGCAATGAAACCTTTGTTTGCATGCGCAACTGGACTTTGGTCAGTTTTTTTAGCTAAATCCCTTGATCGCATAAGTAAAGGAATTCGTTCAGGACCAGCAGATGCACACATTGCTGATATTACCCCACAAACTCATCATGGGTCATCGTACGGTATGCGTTTTAGCCTTGAAAATGCTGGTATGGTTTTAGGCGGAGCTTTAGCATCAGGCCTATATTACGTAACAAATAGTTACCGTGCCGTGTTTTGGTGCGCTATGATTCCAGGGATTTGCGCACTGGCTGTTTTATACCGCTATGTACACGATAACAAAGCTATTCGCAAAAACGTGGCCTGGCACTGGAGCGAAGTACGAATGCTTCCTAAACGTTATTGGCAAATTTTAGGTGGCATATTTATTTTAATGCTCACACGTTTTGACCCATCATTTTTAAATCTACGCGCTCGTGAATTTTCCTGGAAAATAGAGCTTATTCCTTTATTAATGGTTGGATATTACATAGTAAGCGCTAATACTGCCTGGCCAATTGGTAAACTTGCTGACCGCACAAACCGCCTAAAAGTTTTCTTGGCTGGATTAATCGTTATGATTCTTGCTAATATAATTTTAATTGTGGCCCCTAACAAATGGTGGATTGTTGCCGGATTTTTAGTAGTAGGGTTACATATGGGAATGACCCATGGAATGATATCAACTTTAATAGCCGAAAACACCCTGCCCCACTTACGCGGTACGGCTTTTGCAATTTACTATTTAATAGCGGGTATTTCTTTACTTATTGGCAATAGTACAGCTGGATTTTTAGCGGAATCAATAACTGCAGGGGCATTTTATGGTGGATCTATTTTTGCAAGCCTAGCCGGAGTGTACTTTTACATACTATCAAAACATGAGTAACAAACTACACAATTTTTGCCGCAAATTTTTTTCCGATAATATTTATGGTGGAGCACTAATAGTTCTATCAACAATTGCATCAGCAACTACTAATGGCACCACACATAGTATTTCTAAAAGCTTACCACCTATGGAAATTCTGTTTTTCAAATGCATTGTTGGATTGCTAATTATGGCAACTATTTACAGAAAATCTTTTTTTGGATTTTTAAAAACCGCAATTTTACCAATTCATGCGGCAAAAGGAGCTTGTGGCGCTTTGGGTAATTGGGCGTGGATTAGCGCTGTACAACACTTACCATTAGCAGAATCATCGGCACTATCAATTACTAGCGCATTTTTTACAAGTCTTGGTGGAATGCTTTTGTTTAAAGAAAAATTCCACTTAAAAGCATGGATTGCCATTGTAGCAGGGTTTAGCGGAGTTTTATTAATTTTACACCCAAGCCAAAAAATTTTTAGCTTCTATGCATTTTTACCATTAATTTCAGCTATATTGTTTTCAGCCTCATCCCTTTTTGTGAAGCGAATAAGTCAAAATGATGCTTCACAAACGACCCTTATATACTTATTAGGATTCATGGCTGTTTTTGCCTTATTAAGCCAGGCACACACACCGTGGGTTTTACCACCAAGTACTGACTTTGCAAAATTAGCTATTGTTGGCACCAGCTACGTAGCAACGCAAATATGCCTAATTGAAGCATACACATATGCCCATACTAGTTTTTTAGCACCATTTAAATATGCTAGATTTCCAATGAACATACTTACTGGCGTGTTATTTTTTGCCGAAATTCCCCCAACCTACACATTTTTAGGTGGTGGAGTCATACTACTTAGTTACGCATGGCTAATTCGTGTGGAATATTTAAACAAAAAAAGTAAGTAGCAGCAATTCTTGATTTTAACGTAATGCAATGCTTTTTTCACTGGATCACCACGGCCCTAAATGGCCTCGTGATGACGAAACCTAGTAAATCCTCGTCATATAGATTTACAAATTGGTCATTAGCTAGCTTTTTGCTCACTAAATCTAGGTAACTCAACGGCATCAGTCCAGTAAAACATTGCCTGCAAAATATGTTCTTTAAATTCCTCGTAATCAAATGATTTTCTGATAAATCCGCTGGCTTGCAAACTATAAGCAGAAGCGCGGTCTTCCTGATTTAAGCTACTGCTTAACACAATTACAGGTATTTCTTGCAGTTGAACCTTGCGCTTAATGTCTTTTAAAATATCCAACCCACGCATTACAGGCAAATGTAAATCAAGAAAAATCAAATCAGGCTTTGGTAATGATTGAGATAAATTTGCGCAGATCTCATTTAAAAAATTCATTGCGGAAGAGCCATCATTAATTGTGTAGATATTTAATTTTTTTGGAAAATCAGACAAAGCCTTACGTAACAAAAACTCATCATTTACGTTATCTTCAATCAACAATATATTATAAACATTTGATTCTACCGACGCTGGACTCTCAGCATCTTCAAAAAAACAAGCTAGCTCTACCTTAAAAATTCTTGCTAATTCAAAAAGCATAGTAGCAGAAATTTTGTTAATACCTTTTTCATAACGCTGCAATTGCTGAATCGAAACACCTAAATCACCGGCCAATGTTTTCAAAGGCCAATTCATTCTGCCACGAAAATATGATACTTTCCTCCCAAGTATTTCATCCCTTTTATCTACTCCCACACATACCCCCAAGCAGCATTAATTAATTGCTGATTCACACTACGCAAACGCACAAAACTAAAACAAGTTAATTTCTTTTTAATTTTCCCATTTTAAGAACAAATCACGTTAATAATTTTCTATCAACCATATATGGTCATTTTAATATCTAAATTCAAGTCATGATATTAATAAAATATCACTTTTTTTGAAGTGTTTTTATTAATTTTCACCTTGGCTTGCTAACTAGTAATGTGGCATATGTTACGATGTAAGGTATAGAATTAAAATCAAAAAAATTAATAATTAACAATTCATAAGGAGATGAAAATGTCAAACCAAACAACACAAGTTGAAATTGTTACAATAAAAAGCCCACCAACCATGGCGGAACGTGGGCGCAAAGGTGGCAAAGCTCGTGCAAAGCTACTTGGTCACGAAGGTTATGTTGAAATGGGGCGCAAAGGTGGCAAGGCACGTGCTGAACAATTAGACCATATTGGTTACGTTGAAATGGGAAGAAAAGGTGGTAAAGCTCGTGCTGAGCAACTGGGAACTAGTGGCTATACAGAACTTGGTCGCAAAGGCGGTACAGCACGATCAAAGCAGTTAGGTCATGAAGGTTATGTTGAGCTGGGTCGTAAAGGTGGACAAGCAAGATCAGCACAATTAGGCCACGAAGGTTATGTTGAGCTGGGTCGCAAGAGCGGAACAGCTCGTTCCCAAGAGCTTGGTCGTGAAGGTTACGCTGCCTTAGGCACTAAAGGAGGAAAAATTGCAGCAAATAGAACAGCTGTTAAAAATAAAAAAGAAGCAAAATTGGCTATCAGCTAATTTAGAAACTTGTGGAGGAGTCACCCATGACAAATTTTAATAATACGCTAATGAGGTTGTATCAACATGAAGTTGAGCTATGTTGCCTTTATCAAGAATGGGTTGAGCACATCAAAACTCCACAAGTTCGCGAGACTATACAGAATTTTTTTAAAAAACACAGTCACCATGTTGCCTCATTATCAAAATTATTTAACTGGCCAGAAAACCCATGGGGTAAATATAAAACTAACAAGTCGTATCTGCTTAGTTATAAAGCATTAAATAACATCAGATGTGAAGAAGATGCATTAAAAGCGATTCAGACTGGTGAGCTTCTTACAATAAAAGCTTACCAGCATGCTTCGCGTCAAAATATTGAAGATGATACTATCCTCAATATTTTTAACCAACACATTATCGATAACCAAAAGCCTTACGAATACACCAATACACAGTTAAAGGTCGGCCGGAAGCACTGAAGCCTCTGCTTGACCAAAGCCAATGCAGAGGTCACCTTTTTGAGCGTTTGCTGTAACACGCATCGAATCAAAATCTTCTAAATAAAACCGCTCTTCTGCGGAACTCAACTTAATAGGATTTGTGCAATTCCAAGTTAGCTCCAACATGCTGCCATAAGAACTTGGGATTGGCCCACTAATTGTGCCTGTTCCTAAAATATCACCAGGCTCTAAATTACAACCATTACTTGTATGATGGGTTACTTGCTGCGAAATATCCCAATACATATGCTTATAGTTAGTCTTGGCGATTTCCTGATAATCAGTCATTTTTTCAGTTTTAATTGCTAAGCTAAGATCAATATCAAAATTAGTGTTTTTTCTT
>CANMNU010000032.1 GCA_947499175.1 Alphaproteobacteria bacterium | reverse complement strand
AAAGAAAAGTTCATGACTGCCGCAGCTGATATGCAGGCGTTTGTGACGCAAGCTTTAGCTGAATTAAAACTTAACGATGGCCAAACATTTAGACTTAAAACTGCTATAGAGGGCCTTGGTTTATTAGTGGCAGACGGTAGTGTTAAAGGTCATATGCCGTCAATACCAAAACTTTACGCAAATTATGCTTATCCTGGTTTGCCTAATATTCGCCAACTATTTGTGTTGTCATATAACTTGCTGTTAGGAAAAGCAGTTGAACTAAAAACAAAAGAATTCATAGTTGCTTACCTTAAACAAGACAGCGAAAAAGAATGGAAAAAAGTAACAGGAATATTAAAGGCTAAAACAATTGGTTACGAAGAAATCACTATCGCTGATACCTTGGTGGAAGAATTACAAAAGCCTAACAATGCTGTTGATATTTTATATGATTTAATGACAAAGCCGAATCTAGATACTTGGCACCTATCTCCAAATCAAATTAAAGTTCTTTGTACCAAAATTAGACCGGAAATGATTGATATTTTCACTCAAGCGAAAAAAGTGTTTACTCCAGAAATATTAGACAAACTTAACCCTTTAACAGAGGCTTTGTTTATGATTATGCGCGGGCATAACAATGGGTTGGAAAATAGCAAGGAAGATAATGAACCAGCATGTTCAGAAGGTGCGTATTTGAACATTATGAAAGTGTTTGAGGAAATTGAGCAGACGAAAAATGTTATGAAAGGTATTCGTAGAATTGAAGTAGTATTGTGTAATGAAAGAACAACTTCTGTTGGGTGAAAGAGAACCTAGTGAAATTCCACGGAACAATCACCGTGGTTTTTTGTGATAAATGAACTAAACATCTAGTACTTATCATGAAAACTCTCTACTATTTCAAAATATCTTTTTAATTAATTTTAATTTATATTATGCGCAATCAAACTCCACCAATAACAACCACAGAAACTGGCCGGGCTTTAAAACTTCACCATAACGGTTTTGCTGAAATTATTAGCACTAGTGGAGACACCGAATTACCGTTTTGTTTGCCTGGTGAGGAAATAGAGTTTGAAAAAGTGCAATACCCCAAGCGCACCAATACCTATTTTAAAGCCGTTATAAAACCGTCTTTAGAGCGCCAAGACGCTTTATGTAAACATTTTACTAGCTGTGGTGGATGTGTATTGCAGCACGCCAAAGAAGGGTTTTATAAAGAATTCAAAACATCCCAGTTAACCCAAGCATTTAACGAATTTGGTCTTAACCCGTATCTAATTCAACCAATAAAAGTTGTGCCTGCAGCTCAGCGTAGACGGGCTAATCTTGAGGCAACAAAAAAAGGTGATAAGCTATTTATGGGCTTTCATCGTTTGCAAAGTCACCAAATTATTGATATGGAAGAATGTCCTGTACTGACACAACCTTTGCAAGATGCACTGCCATTTTTGCGTACAGCCTTAGACAATTTGTTGGAACCATTTCAAAAAGCGAATATCTTCATTTTGGAATTAAACGGTCTGGTGGATATTGGCATTGAAATTCAAGGAATTAACCAAATAAGTGAAGAAAAAAAGGCAATGCTTAAAGATGTTGCCACCCAAGCAAATTGGGCTAGGTTGCAATTTCGCCATCGCAAATTTTATGATCTTATTCTGCAAACCCAAGCTATAACAACACAATTTGGTCCATTAGAAGTGCCAATGGACCCCTGGGCATTTTTACAAGCAAGTAGTATTGCTGAAAGTTGGATAAACGATATTATCAAGCAAACATTAGATGAGTCTGGTCCACAAACTCATTTGTTAGACCTGTTTTCAGGGCGAGGAACCTTTTCAGGTTCACTTTTAAATTATGGTAGAGTAGATGCCTTTGAAGGCAACAATAAAGCGATTGATTTGTTAAGTAGTGCTGCAAAAGAATATCCATTGCATGCTAAAGTACGTGATTTGTTTGAAACGCCACTACCAACCAAGGCATTAAATTGCTACAGTACTGTGGTGATTGATCCCCCCAGAGCAGGGGCTGAAGCTCAAGTTCAGCAATTGGCAAAAAGCATTGCTCCAACTGTTATTTATATTTCGTGTAATACACAAACTTTTGCCCGTGACGCAAAAACTTTGGAAGATGGTGGCTATACATTAAAATCAGCCCATCCGATTGATCAGTTCCTGTGGGCTTCACATTTGGAAGTTGTTGGGGTGTTTAAAAAATAAAATTAACACACCTACCTGAACCCGGACAGGCTATTTTGTGGGGCCTTGCGAAGGCCGCACCCACTCGCTAAAAATCTCTTTATTTTTTGATAAGTAGATGGAACAGTTATAGGCACATGATGTCTTGGAATAGTTGCTAACCAAGCCCTTCTTTGTTTGTATTGATTAACAGCAAATCCTGCCATAAAAACTCCGTTTGCGCTTATGGCATTTATGCTTTCTATACGATAGTCTTTTGGAAGAACTCCTTGAGTATTTAAAATGCCTTCTATTGATTCAGAAAAATTACCCTCTAAACGAACAGCCTGACTTGTCCAAAAACCAAAGTTTGTTCTAACAGAAACAAGCCCATCATCGCTAATGGTTTTACTTGTTGAAAATGAGCCTTTTTGACCATCAATGATTTCAACCGTATCTTTCTTCCAGAAGAAACGTGATTCTTTACCTTTTTCATCTCTAATTACACCACTGATCACTGGTATATAATCGTTTTCTGGTTCTTGAGTAATTTTGAGTGCAATACTTCTGCCATCTATAGGCAAAAGCTTGAAACCACCTGATTCACTCCACCTAAATGCTATACAATCTGCTTTTGCATTTTTTGCATACCATCCGGCAAATATGGAACCATCTTTACTTACTACATTTGTGCGGCATCCTTTTAAAACGGTAATAAATTTGTTGTTTCTAATAACGCAGGATTCCCCTAAAGTCTCACTAATGTTCTTTTCTCTGCGAATGATTGTAGTCCTAGGAATTTGTTCTCTTCCATATAAATCATTTTGAAACTTTCCGCATGAAGCAGTATTTAGTACTAAGGAGCCAGAATCTGACATAATCAGATCTGCGGTTTGATCTTCTACAGGTCCCCAATCTTTAAAAGTGTACTTAAAACAATTAATTAAATAATCAACGTTAGAAAGAACGAACTCCCTTGGTAAACTTATTCCTAATTCTTTTTCAACTAAATTATGCCAAATTTTGCTTTTAGGAAGTGCCGCACAATACTTATTGACATAAGCCATTGCAACAAGAGATCTACCATCAAGAAATGATAGGATTGTTTCATCTATGTATTCCGGAGATTTATTAGAAAAAAAGAATCGTTTTTTTTCAATATCAAGATTATCTGTACACACAGCGTTACTAACAAGCAAAATCACCAATGTGATGAAAAATTTTATTTTTTGATTTATCATTACGAGTTAATCTATTTTTTAAGTTTTTAGTTATAGTTAAGCATGCTCATTAAGAATGTCAAGGATGTAAAATAACATAACTACAAGTGAATAGGTTTTGAAAACAAACCTAAGGCGGATTCTTTGATTGCCTCGCTTGTTGTTGGGTGGGCGTGGCAAGTACTAGCTATATCTTGTGCAGTGGCTCGCAAACTCATTGCTTGGGCAATTTGGGCAATCATATTACCAGCACAACTGCCAATAATATGTGCGCCCAAAACCAACCCTGATTCTTGGTGGCATAACAATTTCACAAATCCTTCGGTTTCATGCACTGCTTTCGCGCGACTGTTGGCAGAAAACGGAAATTTACTTGTTTTATAGAGGATTCCAGATGTTTTTAGCTGTTGCTCACTAAAGCCAACACTTGCGACCTCAGGCTGAGTATAAACCACAGAAGGAATTACATTGTAATCAACATGGGGTGCCATGCCTGACAAATACTCGGCTACCGCCACACCTTCTTCTTCAGCCTTATGGGCAAGCATTAATCCTTCAACCACATCTCCGATAGCGAAGATTCCATTACAGGTGGTTTCAAAATTATTGTTTACTTTAATAAAGCCTTGAGAGGTTAATTCAATGTCAAATTTTTCAAGATTGAGTCCTTGCGTGTTTGGCACACGACCAGCGGATACTAAAACTTTTTCAACGTTTAGTGTTTGTGGGGTGCTATTTTGTTCAAAAAGAATTTCAGCGCCATTTTCAGTGGTTGTAACTTGATTAATTTTTGCGCCTAAGCAAAAGTTGAAGCCTTGCTTTTCTAGCGACTTATGCAGTGCTTGGCCGATATCAAAATCAAGCCCAGGGATTATGCGTTCAAGGGATTCAATAATGTGAATTTCAGCACCCAAGCGCCCCCAAATAGACCCTAACTCTAATCCAATATAACCGCCGCCAATAATTGCTAATGACTTGGGAGTGTCTTCAAGTTCAAGTGCACCTTTTGATGATAAAATAGTCTTTTCATCAACCGTAATATTTGTAATTTCGCGGGGGATAGAACCTGTAGCAATGATAATTGCATCTGCATTTAAAATTTCATTACCAGCTTTAACTTGGTTGTGGCTTAACAATTGGGAAGTGGCATTAATAAAACGGATGTTATTTTTTTTAAATAAAAATAAAATGCCTTGGCCAAAGTCATTTAATACCTGATTTTTTTGAGATTGCATTTTTTGCAAATCAACCGATACTTGCTTAACTTCAATGCCAAACTTGGGTAAATAGTTGTGAATTTTGTGATATTCATGGGTTGCTTGCAGCAGATTTTTAGACGGGATGCAGCCCATATTCAGGCAAGTGCCACCGGGCCTCGCCATGGAATCAATTACTGTAACACTATGACCCAACTGCGCTGCGCGAATGGCACAAACATAACCACCAGGACCAGCGCCAATGATGATAATATTTTTAGCCATAGTGTATGCTCCTTGTAACCTAGTTTTGTTGACGAAAAACTTCATATAGTGCAACAGCCGCCGCATTAGAAACATTAAGAGTTTGGAAAGTATTAGATGTAGGTAGCTGCAAGGTTAAGTCACAATTTTTTGTGGTTAAGGCACGCATTCCATCGCCCTCATTACCAAAAATTAATGCCGTTTTTTTTGGGAAAGCATAATTTTGCAAGGTTTCAGTGGCATGTTCAGAAAAACCATAGACCCAAAACCCTAGCTCTTTAAGTTCTGCAATTGCTGCTGCTAAATTTTTAATTTCAACACGCGGGACAATTTCTAATGCACCTGAAGCTGCTTTGGCTAGAACAGCAGATTCAGTGGCACTATTGCGTTCAGGCACAACAACAGCCGTTGCGCCAAAAACTGCACATGAACGCCATATGGCCCCCATGTTATGAGGGTCTGTTATTTGGTCAAGCACCACAACCAACATTGATTTTTCGGCTTGTAAAAATGAAATATCTTCTGGTATTTGTTCGTGCACACAAATGGCAATTCCTTGGTGCACGGCATCTTTGCCAACTTTTGTTTCAATAATTTTAGCATCTACCGCTTCTAAAATGATTTTACGGGTAAGTTGCAATTTTTTAGGATCTTGACGTTTATCTATCAAGATTTTTTCAATTTTTCGATCAGGGTTACTTAGGGCGGCAAGGCATGCGTGCCAGCCGTACATCCAATAAGTCATGCTGCCTCATTTATTAGTTTGCGAATTGGGGAAAAGCTTGTTCGGTGATAGGGGGTTACGCCATAACACTTTAAAGCGTGCTGATGAAGGGCTGTGCCATATCCAGCATTTTTTGACCATCCATATTCGGGATATTTTTCACCAATTTCGGCCATTATGCTATCACGGGTAACTTTTGCAATAATTGAAGCAGCGGCAATACTAAGGCTTATAGAATCACCTTTGATTACTAACTTCAAAGGAGTATTAATCTTTGGTTCGCGAATGCCGTCAACAAGTGCATATTCTGGTTTTTCAGGAAGAGCGAGCATAGCGCGTTCCATTGCAAGACATGTTGCTTTGGCAATGTTTAATGTGTCAATTTCCGTAACAGTTGCGATGCCAACCCCATAGACTAGTTGCGGTGAGTTAACAAGCTTTGCGTAACATTGCTCACGTTTAATTTTTGAAAGTTTCTTAGAATCATTTAGATCGTTCCATAATTCTTCATTGTGCTCAAAAAAAATCACTGATGCTGCAACAACAGGACCGGCCCAAGGGCCACAACCTGCTTCGTCTATGCCGGCAATTTTTGTATATTTACAATTTTTTTCAAGACAAAAATCAGGCATTATTCTTAATCACTATCTGATTTATGATCATTTTTTTCATGAATTTTTTTTTCTTCCATGCGCCATTCCTTGGCAGTACACTTCCAAATACGTTTTACGAAGTGTTTTCCTGGCATGCTTATCCAAGCAACAACATCACGCATGGAAATTGATGATTGATCGGTTATATTTTTAAAATGTCGCGCAAGCGTCATCCATAGAGGACTAAACAACAATGATAATGCGGTTAATGACAAAATTAGTTTTTCACCATTTGCATCGATAATTTGCGATTCATAAGCAACCGATGCCATTAAAAATGCAAACTCACCGATTTGTGCTAAAACGACACCAACCAAAAATGCCTCTGACCATGAAACTTGCAAAAAACGTAATATCAAAATATTAATAGCAGTTTTTCCAACTGTCACAACCAAAAGCAAGAATATAAACTCCAAGAGATGCTCATAAATAAAGCCAACATCCATTAAAAGGCCAATGGAAAGAAAAAACACCATAATTAGTGTGCTTTGTATGGGTTTAATATTTTCAAGAATAGCACTACGTTCATGGGTGTTACCAATAGTAAGACCAGCAAGAAAAGCTCCATATGCTGCAGATAAACCAATTAAGCCTGATAGTGAAGCTGCTGCAAAACAAACAGCCAAACTAACTAAAGGTAGTAAGTCTTTTTGGTTAACAACCTTTGCTAAAAAATTAAAGCGCACACGTTGTTTTTGACTAAGGTAATAAATTAGACCGGCAATAATTCCAATAGCAATGAGCAATTTTGCGCTTATGGCAATTATTGAAATATCGCTGTGGTAATTACGTAAAATTAGAATCATCGGCACAATGGCAAAATCTTGGGCAATTAACACCCCAATACTTAGCTGACCAATCTCAGTGTTAGTTTCGCCAATTGTATCAAGCATTTTAACAGCAACTGCAGTTGAAGATATGGCGGTGATGAAACCTAATAATAGTGGTAGCCCATTACCCCAACCAATAAAATACGAGACAGTATATGTGACGACAGTGCAAATAACAATTTGCAAAACAGTGGCAAGTGAAGTCACCAACCATACTTTTTTGAAGGTACGTAAATTTAATTCAATGCCAATAACAAAAAGTAAAAGTAAGACGCCCATTTCAGCCAATAGGCCTACTTGGTCACGATTTTCAACACAAGCTATTCCTGAAGGACCAAGAATTAATCCTGCAATTATATATCCTAAGATTGGTGGTTGCTTTAGGCGAGTCATCCCTAAACCAAAAACTAAAGCTACCAAAATCACCAACGCAATATTGGTGATGCCATATTCATCGTGCACTAAACTACTCCTATACACGTGACTTTAACAAATTACGTTAGATAAATACAAGCATAAGCTAGAGATTTTTGTTAATAAAATTAAAATTTGCAGCATTGCTGCAAATTAAAGCAATTATTTGTAATTTATATGAATTGATAACTGTGATTTTATACTATGGATACTTGCAAAGACCTGATAATACCTATAAATGTAGCGCATTGTTTACTGAATCTTTAGGTTTAAAGACAGATTGAACTGAAAATCATATGGATATACGTTGTCAACGATTTTTAATGGTGGCTGAAAATGCTATAGCTTACTAATTATAAATTGAGTATGTTGCGGCTTGGATTGCCGCGCAAGCAAAGCTTGCTCGCAAAGACTCAGAAAACCGTCATCACGAAACCCGTAGGGGCGTGGTGATCTAGTGTAAAATTTATCATTTTATGGGTGGTAAGCTATAAAGTTTCATCAATAAACGTGGAAGAAAATTCTTCAGTTTGCACAGTTAGCGGAGTTGACACTTTGCTTTTTAGAAACAGAATGATGATGTAATCTTTGTAATTAAATCACTATTAAGTATTTTAGCTACCAATACGCAAGATCTTGTGTGCGCGCATGATCTTTGCTATGTTTGGCTGTGATGCGGCCGTGGTGGAATTGGTAGACACGCAGCGTTGAGGTCGCTGTGGAGAGATCCTTGGAAGTTCGAGTCTTCTCGGCCGCACCAAATAATTTTAGCTTAATCTAATCGTACGTATCATCATTTTCTTCATCAATTAATACAGCAACCTGTGGTGGCGTACTTTTTTCGTCACGATCATTATTTGGATAATCCAAAATGCTAACCGGACCATGCGGCATTAAAGTAGAAATTGCATGCTTATAAATAAGCTGGGCATGACCTTCTCTACGCAATAATATGGTATTAGCATCAAACCAGGTAATATTTCCTTGTAGCTTAACCCCATTTACTAAAAAAACAGTCAGCGGAGTTTTGTTTTTACGAATGTGATTTAAAAAAGCATCCTGCACATTTACAGATCTTTCGTGAGACATATTGCCTCTCCTTAATTATTATGTTCTAGTCATTCTAATCCTTAGAGTAATGTATTGGCAATGGTCGGCTAAAGAATCTGCGTGCATTGTGACAATGCGTCCCAGCTGATGCCACCACAAACTGTAATTGTAAATTTTGCAATATAGATTGACTAAATATAAAAGATATTATAATATCTATTAAGTGGTCTTTTGCACATTAGAGGAGATAATGGTATACTTTCCAATAATGACTCATCAAGAAATGAGCAAATATATAGCAGAGCAAGTGCAAGCAAAACGTTTGTCGTTTAATTTCAGCCAACAAAGCTTATCTGAACGTTCTGGGGTTAGCCTTGGGGTGTTAAAGAAATTTGAACAATCAGGAAAAATTTCACTGGAATCACTACTTAAGGTTGCTTTTGCTTTAGATAATTTAGAAGAATTTAAAGAGTTGTTTAAACAAAATGACCTGGAAAATTTAACTTCGCTTGATGAGTTACTTAAACACAAAAAACGCAAAAGAGGTCGACAATGAGTTTTGTAAACGTTTCAGTTGTTAACGTTTATTTCGTGAGTGGAAATGACAAGTTGTTAGTGGGCAGGCTTGCTATAAAAGACCGTAAAATATTTTTTGAATACAATGCCGATTTTTTAAAAACTGGAATTGAGATTTCCCCTCTTAAATTACCACTTAAAACTGGTGTTTTTTCAAGTAATGATAGAGTTTTTGACGGATTATTTGGGGTTTTTAACGATAGCTTGCCAGATGGATGGGGGCACCTACTTCTTGATCGCAAGCTTCGGAAAATTAGTTTGAATCCTGGGGATCTTTCGCCTCTTGATCGATTGTGTTACGTAGGACATATGGGTATGGGAGCTTTGACATATGAACCAGAAATTAGCAGCGCCGCAATCCCCAATTACGAAGACTTAGATGCAATAGCAGACGAAACATTGCAATTTCAGGAAAATGACAACGACAGGTTTGTTGACGATTTATTGGCCATGAATGGATCTTCTGCGGGAGCACGCCCAAAGATTGTGATTGCTACAAGCGAGGATGATTGGATTATTAAGTTTCGTTCATTCCTTGATCCAAAAGATATTGGCCCAATTGAGTATGGTTATCATTTAATGGCTAAGTCAGCTAATCTTGATGTTCCAAAAGCAAAATTATTTCCATCTAAAAAGGGGTACGGATACTTTGGAGTAAAAAGATTTGATAAGATGAACGGAAAACGTACGCATGTGCACACTATCAGCGGTTTACTACATGTTGATCATCGTGTTCCTAGTCTTGATTATGAAACAATCATGAAGGCAACAATGTGGCTTACAAAAGATCATAGAGAATGCGAAAAGCAATTTAGAGCAAGTGTCTTTAATGTTTTAAGTCACAATCGTGACGATCACGCTAAAAATTTTTCTTTTGTAATGAATACTGATGGCAAGTGGCTTATTTCACCGTCTTATGATCTTACATTTTCATCGGGCCCCAGTGGTGAACACTGTAGTACGGTTATGGGAGAAGGAAAAAAACCAAGTCTAGACAATTTGTTGAAACTAGCTGAAGTTGGCGGTATTAAAAAACAAAGAGCTATGCAAATTATTAGTGAGGTAAAATTGGCGATTTCTGACTGGAATAATATTGGGAAAAACGCTGGTGTTAGTTCGGACTCACTCAAAATGATTAAAAGTAGGCTCGACCGTGTGTCTGTATAAAGTTTCAAAGGGCTGATTTTTCTTTTTAATTTTCATGGTACAATAGTACCATTGCTTAAATAACTATATTTTGTGCGGTTGTTACGTTTTTGCTTGCAATGATTTTTAATTTTATTTATAAATAAAGCACGTTAAATTAAGGAAATAAAGTGATGAAAACGACTAAATCGATTCGTCCAGAAGATGTAAAAAAGCAATGGCTGCTAGTCGATGCTACTGATCTTGTGGTAGGCCGTTTGGCAAGTATTATTGCTAACCGTTTACGCGGTAAGCACAAAGCATCTTTCACACCCCATGTGGATTGTGGTGATAATGTTGTGGTTATAAATGCAGAAAAAGTGCATTTTACTGGTAACAAATTGGAAGATAAAATATTTTATTGGCATACCGGTTATGCTGGTGGTATTAAGGAGCGTACAATGGGGCAAATTTTAGCAAGTAAGCACCCAGAGCGCGTTTTAATTAAAGCTGTAGAGCGTATGGTTCCACGTGGACCTTTGGGGCGCCAAATTATGCGTAACTTGAAAGTTTACGCTGGATCTGTTCATCCTCATGATGCACAACAACCAATTTTCTTGGATGTTGCAGCAATGAATTCCAAGAATAAAAGGAGCTAATAATGGCAACAATTAAAGTTGGTTTAGAAGACTTAAAAGCAGCAGTTAGTGATGTTGCATCTATTAAAGTTGCTCCTGTTGATGCTGTTCAGGCAATCGTTTATGAGAAAAAAGTGGATGCTCAAGGTAGAGCTTACGCAACGGGTAAACGTAAAAATGCAGTTGCGCGTGTTTGGATTAAACCAGGGCACGGTAAGCTATTGGTAAATGGCCGTCCAGGTGAGCAATATTTTGCCCGTCCGGTTTTGCAAATGCTAATTGGCCAACCATTTCATGCTTCAAATCGTCATGCACAATATGATGTGTGGTGTACGGTTGATGGCGGTGGATTGTCAGGTCAAGCGGGTGCTGTGCGTCATGGTATTAGCAAGGCTTTGGTAAATTTTGAGCCAGAGTTGCGTAGTATTTTGAAGCAAGGTGGGTTCTTAACTCGTGATAGCCGTGTAGTTGAACGTAAGAAGTATGGTCAAGCGAAAGCGCGCCGTAGGTTCCAGTTCAGTAAACGTTAAAAAGTTTACTTTTGTGCGAAAAAATGCCCGGTTTGCCGGGCTTTTTTATATTTATAAATAACTAACTAAAAAGGAATGTTGTGAAATTTAAATTTTTTATTGCTTTAATGGGTCTGTGCATTCTCTCAAACCTAAACATAGTTTCAGGTATGCATGGGCAAGATCAACTACCTGAGTTTGCTTATGATTTTAACAATCTGCATAAACCCAAAGATATGACTCAGCTGCGTGCCCTGGAAGCTGAACGCAACAAAGCAGATTATTTGGATGATATTGCAGCCTTTAAGAGCTTTTCCCTAGAAATTTCAGCAACCATTGCTGGCAAGTATGGCCTTTCTTCAACACCTGCAACTGAAACGGAACAGGCGGAGTTGATTTATTCCATCACCCGCACTCGTCATAAATTTAGTGGTGCCAAAGATATTTTGCCAAGATTTTATGGGGTAGATGATGTTAAAAACTTACCAACCCACCATCAAGCCCATCTTGCAGCTGTTTTGACAATTGACACTTTGGCAGCCGAAGCCATGGGTAATGACGACCTGCTAAACCAGTGGTCAGAAATTAAGGCAGATCAGCCAATAAATTCAAACTTTATCGACAATGTCAAAGCACACGCAAAAACATGGACAAAAGAGCCTTTGGTTAATACCTTAGAGCCAGCCATAGATAGTTTTTTGCAAAATTCCAAAACAATTGCACTGGCGCATGATGTGTTTAGCATTTTTGCACCGAAGATAACCCTTAAAACCCCAATTCTGGATTAGAAGTGAGTATTTGCGAGAGTTAGAA
>CANMNU010000031.1 GCA_947499175.1 Alphaproteobacteria bacterium | reverse complement strand
CTGTCCATACTTAAACTCTTTTCTTAATCGTACAATGCTGCATGGTTTTTCTGTAAGAGAATAAAAGTGATAAAAATGTTGCATTTATGTCGCTTTTGCATAGTAAAGGTCAACAAAGCCTCTTGACCATCCTGTAAAACCGTCATTATCATGAACTTGTAATTAACTTAAACCAACGTAGGAGTGGGTTTTGTGAATAAAGGTGATTTAATAACAAGCGTTGCGAAGGCATCTGGTTTAACTAAGGTTGACGCAGAACGTGCTATTGATGCGACATTTCAATCAATTACAAAGTCCCTTAAAAAAGGTGACGATGTTCGTTTAATTGGCTTTGGAACTTTTGCGACAGCACAACGTAAAGCAACTGAAGGTCGCAATCCTCGTACTGGCGACAAGATTCAAATTCCAGCTAAACGTTTGCCAAAATTTCGTCCAGGCAAGCAGCTAAAAGAAGCAGTTGAAAAGTAATTTGTTTTTTGCTATAAAAAGGCATGGGAGAGATCTCGTGCCATTTATTAAATGGGTGATTAGCTCAGCGGTAGAGCGTCTCGTTTACACCGAGAGGGCCGGAGGTTCAATCCCTTCATCACCCACCATTCTCTTGATATTATCATTATTTATATTTTCTGGTTGTGGTCGCAAAGGGCCACTTGAACCTTACCAAAAAGATTCGTATCCTAAAGAGTATCCAGTTTATAAAGAATCTGTAGTTAAGTGAAGTTTTTACGCATTTGGATTATTTTAGCGCTTAGTCTAACCCTAAACGCCGAATTTAAGCAGGGCAGTATCATTGTTGATGCGCGAGCTGAAGCACTGGTGAAAAGTATTTTAGACCGCTTGTGTAAGGCGGGTGGTAGGCTTTCAACTCCTAAAATTTATTTTATCGTTGACCCAAATATTAATGCTTTTGCCACTGAAGAAGGTAAAATCTACATTCACACAGGCTTAATTATTAAGCTTAAAAATGTCAACCAACTTGTGGCTGTGTTAGCTCATGAGCTTGGTCACATTACCGGTGGCCATATTCACCGTTTTCGTAGTGAAAGTGGCGGAATAACGGCAGCATCTATAATTGGAACTTTACTTGGTGGAGCTGCTGCACTTGCAGGCGGTGGTGGTGATGCTTTACTTGCAGGTATTATGCTTGGTCAAGGAGCTGCTCAGGGTAGCTATGCTAGCTATACGCGCGGTCATGAAAAAGAAGCAGATGCTGCTGCGTTTCGTATGCTTCAAGCAGCTGGTTTGAGTACCGGTGGTGGTATTGAAATTTTTGAATTATTTCAAAAAACTACATTTGGCGACCCACCGTATTTAAAAACTCACCCCTCTGACCAAGAACGTATTAATGCTTTTAAGAATTTTCGTGAACAAAGCCCTGATACTGGTACTATGCCAGATGAGTGGATTAAAGAATTTGAAAATATACAAGCGATTTTTGTGGCTAATTTAAATAAACTGTCAGATGCTGAACGTTTTTATTATGGCAAAGATTCGCCAGCTGCAACCCTTGCAAAAACGATTATTTTGGCACGCAAGAGTCAATACAAAGAAGCCTTTGCTAAGCTTGACGTGCTTGCTAAAGAATCACCTAATAACCCATATCTGCAAGAACTTTATGGCCAATTTTTATTAGAATCAGGTAACGCATCAAAAGCTGTTGAGCATTTGCAAAAAGCGGTGGCTATGGCGCCAAATGCATTATCAATCCGTTTGCTGTATGCACAGGCACTATTTACAAGCAATTCTGATTGTCATAAAGCTCTGGATGAATTAAATCGCATTACGCGAGATGACCCAGATAATGCTATGGCTTGGCTGCTTAAAGTTGGGGCTTATAAAAAATTAAATAAAAATGATGCGGCTGACTTGGCGCATGCCGAAGCAGCTAGGCTTATGGGTGATAAAAAGCTGGCAATACAACGTGTGCAAAGGGCTGCAAAAAGTAGTGACCCTAAAGTCAAAGAAGACGCTAAACAATTATTGGCTGAACTTAATGGTGCAGACGATTAAGCAAACTAATTTTACTGTAAAAATTTTCTTTTTTGCATAAATCAACAACCTGTATCTCTAGACATCTAGTGCCTTAGATCTTATAGCTTACTAATTATAAATTGAGTACGTTGCGGCTTGGATTGCCGCGCAAGCAAAGCTTGCTCGCAAAGACGTAGAAAACTGTCATCACTAGACCCGTAGGGGGTCTGGTGATCCAGTGTAAAATTTTTATCATTTTATTGATGGTAAGCTATAATAAAAAATTTAACACCTAGGGTTAATAATATATTAATTGAATTATGTGAATAATGCTTGTAGGGTGCACGAAAAATTGAGTTATTAGTTATGCCTATTATTACTAGGGCCTAAAATTTGGATGAAGGTGAATAAAATGAAATTTCTTTTTAAATTTACGTGCATTGTTGGTTTAAATATTCTTTTTAGCTCACACCAACTTCATGCAGCAGATGTTAAGTCCCTTGGGGCAAATAAAATTTTTGCACTGAAACAATACATTACAGAAAATCCAGGTTCAGCTAAAAAATGGGATGTCTACCAAGAAACAATTAATACATGTGTTTTACCACTTTCCACTCAACTGTTAACTGAGTGCGGTTTATTCAAATTGCAAAAGGTTATTGGTGTAGAACAATACAATCTTGTGCCAGATGAAAAATATTTTAATAAAGCGCTCATAAACTCTAGTTCAGTAAAAATTGTCGAATTGTTTCACAGTGTTGTTTTTGATTTACTGCTAACAGGAATGGTTGATAATTTTAATAATTTTTATAGTCATATGGATGAAAACCAGTTTTTGGGAATTGGTGATTTATATCCAACAATTATAGAAGGGTCCCCAAGGCCTGTATTAACTGCTCAAGATCTTATAGATTTGAACGATAGACCAACTTCTTTTCAAACGCTTCAACTTCCTTATGGTAATGCAACGTTAATGAATGTTATTTTGATTCTTTCACATATGAAAAAAGAATTTGGTGGTAAGCCGGCTGTTGAGTTCGACCAAATTACTAATTCTTTAAAGTCAGCCCAAACATTAGCAATGCATCAAATGAAAGAGGATGGATACCTTAACATGATATCTTCTGTAGTTAATGATCATTGGTTGGTAACAGATCATGCAAATGGTATCAAAAGTATTATGCCAACCGTTTTAGCAGAACAAGCTAGTGAATTTATTCAATACCTAAGGCTATACCAAGAAAACATCGGTAACCCTTACGTTGATGCCGCACTTTTTGTGGCAGCGAATGATTCTGATAAAATCAAAAAATTAGCACAAGCTTTACGCGGTAAAGTTGGAAATATAGAACAATTTTTAAATGAAGCCACTGCTCATATTGAGGAAACTTTTAATAAAATTGCGAATGAAGGCAACATCCACATAGAGCAAAACTTGATCTCACTTTTTGAACAAGATTCTGATAAAAAAAAGGAACAGCCAGAAAGTTTAGGATCTTACCTTAAATCGTTTAAAACCCAAATAATTAATGTCAAAAATTTTGAAGACCAAGCTCTAATTGTTATGTATTACTTTGATCGCGTGTTACCAGAAATTAATGCTGCTCAGAAGACAGTTGATGGCATTCCCGAACATGAGGTTTTTAGCAACTTATGCGCATTTATTGGCAGGTTTGCCCATTGTAAAACTGGGCAGGCTGCTTCCCTTGGTGAAATGATTACAGCACTTAGACAGCAAACTACTGATTTGGCAAAAAGTGAATGGCCAGATTTTGCCATAGAAGATGAACATGATAATCAAGATGCCTTAAGCTACATAAAAAATGTGGTTAATGATGCTGTGCAAAAAGCTAAAGAAGCGTTGTTTAAGCAAACATTTGTTCAAGAAACCCATGAAGAAAGTTCAAGTGTATTACTTAGGCGCAATTTAGAACTTTGCAGCTTTATTGGTTTACCTTCAGGTTCGGCAGATACTTTTTATGATCGTGTTGGGGTGAGTGCTTGGGGTAAAGTTAACCCTGTGTTGCAAGCCCTAAGCTTTTATCTTTTGAAATTAGACCCTAAAGACTTTAGTAGGGTATTTGACGAGAATCTTAAACATTGGCTTCCTGCTGATATTGAGGCATCCCTTAAGAACGTTATTAAAGAAGCTTCAAAATGGCAAAAAGTAGTTGAATTACTCCCTGAAATTGTATGGAAGCAAGACAAACAATTACTTCATGTACAGTTAATTGAAGTTATTAAAAAGCGTATGGGGTCATTATCTCACAATACAAAAGCAAGTATATCAGAATTGTTAAACTCACCAGAATGGAAGGATCTTATATTAGAACCCACGCAAAAAGAATCTGCCGCAGAAATGAAAAGAAGAAAAATATTAAAGAACAAAATTAATTATATTAAAGAATTAATAAAAGAAGACGTTTTTATTTTAGAGGATATAAATAATCTAGATGCCTCTCTACCACTAATTGGCAAGCTTGTAACCGCTAATGGAGAAGAAATTTTAGATATTTTAGAAAAATCTAATGAAGCAAAAAATATTATAAGTAAATCTGGCCATGACCAGGTAAATAGTTTAGATATTGAAGAACGCTATTTTCAAACAAAATATCCTGACCTTGGTAAATTGCGAAGGGCTATAAATGCAATTGAAGCATCTAATTTTGGATACGTTTCACCACTTATGGCTAATTTACTGGCGCCCATGAAAGAAGTTGTAGCAGAATTTTATAAACCAGTGCTTTCCTATAACCCAGAACTTAACAGGACGGAAGGTTTTTCAGAAGGTGCTTCCTATTATCTATTAACCCATATGGGATTTATTAAAGACAAACAACTAGAACAGGAAATTAAATTTAGAGAAGACAACTTTGCAAAAAAAGCTAAAATTTTACTTGAACAAGTTGATACATATCAAAAGCATATTGCTGCATGTCATAAAGGATATTTTGATCTTGAAAAAGATATAAAAAGTGGATTTGCAAAATTTAAAGCAACTTATAACGGAAAAACTAGACGTTCAGTTGCTTATATAAATTACCTAAAAAGTGCTTTAGAAAAGACAGACATTTTTGCAGAAAAAGAAAAATTATCACAGCAAATTATGGCTATAGTATTTAGAGGGTTAGGCTTTGGTGGCCTTTCAGAAAGCGTTGCAAATACAGAAGAATGCAATATTATGTTAGGGTCCCTTGCTGCAACAGTAAAAGCACAACCTGCAGACCATTATGATAGGTTAGAAGAACAAGCGGCATTTTATGCAACTAATGGGCGAGAACAAGACAATAACAAATTTACTTTTGCTGACGATGTGCCTGAGCAAGAAAAAAAACATACCCAATTTGCTTTTGAAGAAGTAACAAAAACCATGGGAAGAAATAGGGACTCTAATATATGGCCTTTTCTTGGCTAGGTAAAGTTATTTGGGCCAGAATAAAACCAACAAAACTTTCAAGCTTATTGGTTTATTCAAGTAATCAAGCAGTTAAGTGCATAATGGCATATATCTGCCCATTGGTGTTGTCATTAGCGGGGCGAATTATAGTTGGTGTATCTACTGATGTAATATCTAGGTACATTTCCTCGTCTTTAATGAGTCCAGCTACGTCAAGTAAGTAATTTACGTTAAAGCAAATTTGCATAGGTTCATTGTTGGTTGCAATTACATCAATCTCTTCTTGAGCGGCACCTAATTGTTGACTCACTGCAGAAAGTTTCACTTGCTGGTTTTCAAGGTTTATTCGCAAAATTCGGTCATGACCTGTAATAACTGTGCTAACGCGGTCTGCAGCATCAGCCAGGGCACGGGTATTTACCTTAAGGCTGCGTTCAACAGTTGCATCTATTGCGTGTTGATACTCTGGGAATAATCCATCAATAAGTCGTGAGCTAAAGCTAATAGTGCTTTTGCTGCTTTGCAAGCTAAGTTCGAATCTTCTATCAGAAAGGCCAATTTTCACAGTTTCAAGGCTTTCATCAAGTAATTTGCGAATTTCTAAAATAGCTTTGCGCCCAACGATGGTGTATGGCATTTCGGTTAAACCTTCAGGAGCATTAATGCTAACGCAGGCCAAACGGTGCAGGTCACTGGCAACAGCACGCATTTTTAGTAGGCCGTTTTCTTCAAATAAATGAAAATATATGCCATTAAGGTGATGGCGAACTTCGTCATCAGACATTGCAAATTTAGTGTGGTCAATCAGGTACCCAAAATCTTTAGTACTAATATCAAAGTGGTGAGAAAGAGCAGAGCTGGTGATTTCTGGAAAATCGTCTGGGCTTAAGCCAGGTAAATTAAAATCTGAACGACCTGCCTTAATATTCAATTGCTGATTTTCTTGGTTTATTTGTAAGTTAATTGGTAAGTCAGGCAATTTTTTAATAATGTCATAAAGCAAATGAGCAGGCACACAAATACGGCCAGCAATGCGAACTTGGGCCGGAATTGTTTCCACCAATGATAAATCAAGATCAGTTGAAGTTAAGGTGAGCCCAGCCTGGGTTGCACTTAGTAATACATGGCTTAGAACTGGAACAGTTGCGCGTTTTTCAACAACGCTTTGTCCGTGTGCTAATGCTTTTAAAAATGAACTTTTTTGAACTGTTAATTCCATAAATTGCTCCAGAAAAATAAATTAAAGTTAGGTTTGTAAACTGCGTTTTAATATTTCAACATCATTGGCAAAGTCAAAATCATCAGCTGATAATTCTTGGACTTTCTTTACAGCGTGTAAAATTGTTGTGTGGTCACGTCCGCCGAATTTGCGGCCAATTTCTGGCAAAGACTTACTGGTTAGTTGTTTAGATAAATACATTGCCACTTGACGTGGGCGGGCAATATTTTGCATGCGACGGTTGGTAACCATATCCGACATTTTAATGTTGAAATATTCTGCAACCTTGCGCTGAATTTCTTCAACGGTTAGCCTTTGATCATTTGAGCGCAGTAGGTCGCGTAATACTTCTTGGGTTGTGTCAAGGGAGATTGATCTGCCAACTAGGCTCGAATGGGCTAAAATACGGTTTAATGCCCCTTCTAATTCACGAATGTTGGAAGTAATTTTAAATGCTAGAAATTCTAGAACTTCTTTTGGCATTTTCACATTTAAAGCTGCTGCTTTTGCTTGCAAAATGCCTAAGCGTAACTCATAAGTGGTTGGGTGAATATCTGCTACCAAACCCCAACCAAGACGTGACTTAAGGCGTTCTTCTATGTTCTCAAGGTCTGAAGGTGATTTATCGGCAGAAACAATTACTTGGTGATTTTTATCAACTAAGGCATTAAAGGTGTGAAAAAATTCTTCTTGGGTTGTGTCTTTGCCGCTAATAAATTGCACATCGTCAATCATTAATACATCAACTGCGCGGAATTGGTCTTTAAAAGAAACCATATCCTTATAACGTAAGGCGCGCACGAATTGGTACATGAACTTTTCAGCAGATAGGTAAATTACTTTACGATTAGGGTGGCATTGTCGAATTTTCCAGGCAATTGCATGCATTAGGTGGGTTTTACCTAAACCAACTCCACCATATAAAAACAATGGATTGAACTGTGGGGTGGCTGATTCTGCAACTCTTAATGCTGCAGCATATGCTAGTTCATTGGGTTTACCAACGACAAAGTTTTCAAACGTAAAGCGGTTGTCTAATGGGCCTCCAGTGTAACACCCTGGATCATCTGCTTCGAATGATTCAAATATTTCAATTTTTGTATTACCAGGGTTTGGGAAATTTTGGCCATTAGTATTTGCTATTTTAAGATTTGGCTCGCGAATAACAATCTTGACTCCTTGGATAACCATATTAACTTGGCTCCATGCTTTAACCAAGGATGCTAAATAATGATTTTCTACCCAATCTTTAGCAAATGCGTTAGCGGATCCTAAAATTAATACCATGTCATCAATGCCAAGTAATTCTAAAGGATTTATCCAGCTTTTGGCATGACCTAGGCCAATTTCGTTGGCCACTATTTCTTTTACAATAACCCACTGGTCTTGCAACATAGCAGTTGGTGTTAAGCGCTCCGCTGCAAAGCTAGCAAAATTGGAGCTTAAGCCAACAGAATCCTTATTGACCAACATGGGTTGGGTCATAACGGTTGTACCTATAAAAGAAAATGATCGACGTAGTGACTAAAGTAAATTACCCTACTTTAAAAAACAACCCCCTGTGGATAAATATTTTTAAAAAAGTATTAAGGGATTGGTTTATTTCTTTTTAAAAACGTATTCATTGCAACCTAATCAGCCTGCGCAGGTTTTTAGCAACTGTAATTCAAATCCTTTTGATTTAAAGAAATTAAAAACCTCTTTCGGTTTGGCAACCTCAAAAGGGTATCCTCCTACCCAATCAACCACATCATGCCAAGCTGACATGCCACGATTGTTTTTACCGTATTCTTTCCAGGTTTTAAAAGGATTTAATTTGCCAATAAAATCTTTTGCAAAAGTTGGTCCCCACAGTCTAATTGTACACAAAAAAACAATAACTTTTTTAATAAAAAAACTAGATTTGGTGTAGCATTTTTTTATTTTTTTCCAGACACGTGACGCTTTTCCCTGATCGTTATAAATTGATATAAACAGTGACCCGCCATCATTTACCATATCGGCAACGTTTTCAAATGCTTGGTACATACGGCCTGTGTGGTGCAGAACTCCCCAGGAGTATAAAATATTAACCTTGCTAAATTTATTTAAAAAATATTTATCAAGCACTGATCCCTGTTCAACATTCCAACGTGGATCATTTTTTGCATATTTTTCTTGTAAATATTTTGTACAATTTACCGAGTCCTGATCATAATCAAATGAGAAAACTTTTGCACCTAAGCGATAAGCTGCAAGGCTAAATAATCCGCTGCCAGAGCCGATATCAAGAAATATTTTACCATTTAAATTTTCACAAGCCATTTTTTCTTTTAAACTTTTTTCAGCTTCTACTACCCGGTCATCGTTCAAGTGTTCTAAAAACCGTGACCAGTTTTTACCAAAGGCAAACCGTTCTTTTGGATCTAATGTGGCTGTCATATTTATAACATCATATTACGGGTGGCTGCTGGTAATTTTACGGTTAATCCATCAAGCTCTTCAGTAATGATAATCTGACAGCCTAATCGTGAAGTTAAGGTAAGTCCGAATGCTAAGTCAAGCATGTCTTCTTCATCTTCAGTGGCGGTAGGCAATACCTCAAACCATGCTTCATCAACTACCACATGACATGTTGAACAAGCTAATGATCCTTCACAGGCCCCCTCTAGGTCAATATCATTTTGGTGGGCAATTTCTAAAACAGAAAGACCAAGTGGCGCATCAACCGTTATTTTTTCACCGTCTGGCTTAATAAAATGAATGGATGGCATAAAACTCCTACAAAATGGTTTGGTGTTGTAACTTTTGCTTAATAGCGTTAGTGATTCTTTTTTCAGCAAAAGGCTGAGCAACTTTTGCAAGTTGGTCACAGGCTTTTTGAATGGATTCTCGTTCTTGGGTTGCAAGCGCTTGATTCACATCCTGAATACAATCTTGTAAATCATTTAGATATGTTTCGTCAAGAAGGTGTGCATCTAAATTTAGGGCATTTTTAAGTTGTTCAACCAGTTGTTCCGCTTTTATACGGGCAGAAACTAGCAATCGTTGATTAATATCTGCTTTGCCATGTGCATAAGCTTGCTTTAACATTTTTGTATAATCTTCGGCAGTCAAACCATAGGAAGGCTTCACTTCTATTTGCTGGCTAATATTTGTAGTTTGTTCTGTAGCACTTACGGTTAACAATCCATCAGCATCTACACTAAATACTACGCGAATACGGGCAGCACCTGCCAGCATTGGTGGAATTTCACTTAATATAAATTTTGCAAGAGATCTGCAGTCTTTTACAAATTCTCGTTCTCCCTGAACTACTTGAATGCTCATAGAAGTTTGGCCATTTTCATAGGTGGTAAAATCTTGGGCCATACGAATTGGAATTGGACTGTTTCGAGGTATGATAACTTCAACAACTCCCCCCATAGTTTCAATACCTAGGGAAATCGGAATTACATCTAAAAGTAATGTGTTTGTTCCATAGGTTAGTTGATGTGCCTGTAGTGCAGCTCCATAGGCAACGACACAATCAGGGTCAAGGTTGGTAAGTGGTTCTTGGTTAAAAAAAGCTTTAACTGCAGCATGTACCGCTTGTAAGCGTGTTGATCCACCAACTAAAACAACTCCATCAATTTGATCTTTAGCAATTTTGGCGTCTTGAATTGCTTGTTCGCAAATGTCTAAGGTTTGCTCAATAAATGGTTGGCAAAAATTACTTAACAATGCGGAATTTAAGCCAAAGTTTAAGTTTTCTTTTGCTTGGCGGGCTTTTAGCAAATCATTCCAACCGAAATGTTTGTCAATAACTGCATCAATATCATCGCCACCTAATTGTGTATGTCCGCCAGTGGCTAGAACTTGAAACACTCCTTTGCGCATGGAAAGAATTGATACATCGAAAGTGCCACCTCCTAAATCATAAACCACAAATGTCCCTTCGGCTCCTTCATCTAAACCATAAGCAAGGGCTGCAGCCGTTGGTTCATTGATTAGCCGTAAAACTTCAAGTCCCGCGAGGGTTGCTGCATCTTTGGTCGCTTGACGTGCTGTATCATCAAAATAAGCTGGGACTGTAATTACCGCTTGCAGGACTTCATGTCCCATGGCATTTTCCGCACGATTTTTTAAAGTTTTTAAAATATCACGTGCTGCAGTCAGGGCTGAATGTTCACCACTAATAATTGTGGTTGGTTCATGCATCATACGCTTAGTTGAACGCAAATCACCAAAATCTGTGCTAATTACCGATGGCATGAATAATGGCCCAATATCATCAATTAACACATGGGACTTTCCATTTTCAAAAACAGCCACTACAGAATTTGTGGTCCCTAAGTCTATGCCTATTGCCTTGGCTGTTACTGCTCGTTTTGTTAGCAGCTCATGTGGTTCATTAATCTGTAAAAGCATCATGAATACCCTAAAAGTCTTGCAATAAACTTAAGTCTGGAATATGTACTTATTGCTTTATCTTCAATATTTTCTTGAAGTGTCGCCTCAAATTGTAAAAGGCAATCTTGGTAAAAGGGGCGAATGTCCTCTCCATTTTTATTCATTTCCTGTAGTTCCATCATTTCCATTAATAAAATTGGGTCACTAGTTGTTTGTTGGTTTGCTCCTGGAACTTGCCAGCCCTTAGCTTTTATTGCTTCTACTGCACACTTTAAAGGTGATTGCAAATTTTGATATGCCTGATTAGCGTATGCTGATAGCTGCTCAGCGCTTCGTTTCATGAAAGCATCCTCACCGTTGAAGTTATCGGGGTGTAAATCTTTCATTAACTCTTTATAACGTTCTTTCAAAGTGGGGATGTGCACCAATAAGCTGATTGGTAGTCCGAATAGGCTAAATGGATCCTTATGCATAATTTTTTATTATCCTTCTAGACATGAAATGACTTTCCACAGCCGCAGCGACCCTTTTCATTAGGGTTATTAAACACAAACCCTGATTGAAATTTGTCAGTAACAAAGTCCATTTCAGTTCCAATTAAAAACATAATGGCTTTGGGGTCAATTAAAATGGTTACTTCATCAATTGTAATACATTCATCCATGGTATGTTGTTCATCGGCATATTCAATACTGTAGGCGAGGCCATTGCAACCTTTTGTTTTTAAGCCAACACGAATTCCAATGCTTGGCTTACCTCGCTGCGCTAACAAATGGCGAACCTGGTTAAGTGCAGCATCTGATATGGATATGGCTTGGTGCATAAATTTTTTAATCCTGCTTTGATTTGAAATCAGCAATTGCTGCTTTAATAGCATCTTCAGCTAGAATTGAACAATGAATCTTAACCGGTGGTAGTGCTAATTCCTTGGCAACTAAGGTATTTTTGATTTCATAAGCCTGATCAATGGTTTTGCCTTTAATCCATTCTGTTACTAATGATGACGAAGCAATTGCTGATCCGCAGCCGAAAGTTTTAAATTTGGCATCATTAATGGTGCCATCATCATTTACTTCAATTTGTAATTGCATTACGTCACCGCAAGCTGGGGCTCCAACCAGTCCAGTTCCAACATTTTTTTGTGATTTATCTAAAGAACCAACATTTTTTGGGTTTTCAAAATGTTCGATAACTTTTTCACTGTATGCCATAAATTTCTCCCTGTATTTCTACGTTTAATGTGCGGCCCATTTTATTGATTTTATGTCAATGCCTTCTTGTGCCATATCCCAAAGTGGGCTCATAGCTCTCAATTTGTTAACTGCTTTGGTAATTGAAGCAATTGCTTGATCGATTTCTACTTCAGTTGTAAATCGACCAATGCCAATGCGCAGTGATGTATGCGCCAGCTCTTCTTCAACTCCAAGAGCCCTTAATACATAAGATGGTTCTAATGATGCTGAAGTACAAGCTGAGCCTGATGACACAGCTAAATCTTTAATACCCATCATTAAGCCTTCGCCCTCAACATAAGCAAAACTAATGTTGAGGTTTCCATAAATACGCCGTGTCATATCACCATTGACATAAATTTCACAAAGATTTGCTTTTAACCCACCGTAAAGTCGGTCAAATAAATTTTTAATTCGTATGTTTTCATCTTTCATTTCTGCTTTGGCAATAGCGCAAGCTTCCCCTAAAC
>CANMNU010000030.1 GCA_947499175.1 Alphaproteobacteria bacterium | reverse complement strand
AAATTGGCTATGTTGGCCGCGATGTTGAGCAAATCATACGTGATTTAATTGAAATTAGCATTCATATGCAACGGGAAAGCTTGCGATCCGAAGTTAAAGAACGTGCAATTATTCTTGCTGAAGAAAAAATTATTGATGTTTTAGTTGGTACGACAGCCACCCCAGAAACTCGACAAAAATTTCGAAGAATGCTTCATGCTGGTGAATTAAACGAAAAATTTATTGACATTGAAGTGCAAGATAATTCTAGTGCTCTGCCAACTTTCGATGTTCCAGGCATGCCAGGTGCACAAATGGGCATGCTAAATCTTGGTGATGTTTTTGGTAAAGCTTTTGGCAACAAAACCAAAGTTCGCAATGTTACGGTAAAAGATGCCCATTCGTTATTGTTAACTGAAGAGTCTGATAAGCTTTTAGATAATGATAAAATCATAGCTAGTGCCATTGAAAAAGTAGAACAAAATGGCATAGTTTTCATTGATGAAATTGACAAAGTTTGTGCCAGATCAGAAAATCGTGGTGGCGATGTTAGCCGCGAAGGTGTCCAGCGAGATTTACTACCATTAATTGAAGGTACCATTGTTTCAACCAAACATGGTCCTATTAAAACAGATCATATTTTGTTCATTACAAGCGGAGCATTCCATGTCTCTAAACCTTCTGACTTATTGCCTGAACTACAAGGACGCTTGCCAATTAGGGTGGAATTACAAGCCTTAACTACAGCAGACTTTGTACGTATTTTAAGTGAACCAGAAGCAAATTTAATTGTCCAATCAATTGCATTACTTAAAACTGAAAATTTTACGCTTGATTTCAATAAAGAATCAATCCAAGCAATAGCTGATTTAGCCGCTAAATTTAACGAAGAAGTTGAAAATATTGGTGCACGTCGATTGCATACGATTATTGAAAAATTGCTAGAAGATATTAGCTTTACTAGCCCTGAAAGAGGCGGTGAAAACTTTTTAATTACCAAGGAATACGTTGAAGAAAAAGTAGCTAATTTAGTAAAAAATCAAGATCTTTCAAAATTTATTCTTTAAAAACATTGTGGTTCTTTAGAGGAACCACAATAAAAAAATACCAAAAATAATTCTGTAAACCCCAAAGGATACAAAGCTAAACTTCTTTAAAAACCATAACAAAATTTGTATTGTCAAAATCCCAAACCCAGCGGTTATTCCCATTAAAATTAACTGTTTTGAAGCAAACAATTCATTAATATTTTGCGCATCCATAGCCACTAAAGTGCATGCACCTAAAATTGTGGGTATTGCCATTAAAAATGAAAACCGCACAGCTTCAGCCCTGCTCAAGCCACAAAAACGCGCCGCAGTTATACACATTCCAGAACGGCTAGCCCCAGGAATTAAGGCAAAACATTGGAAAAGACCAGCTACCAATCCATTTTTATAGGTTGGAAAGTTATCTTTAACCGGGTTAGAATCCGCAATAATTAATAAAATTCCGCAAACAATACTTGCAACACCAATTACAGTAAAGCTTTCTGCAGTAGAGCCAAAGTATTTTTTAACAAAAAAACCAATCAAAATAACTGGCAATGAAGAAAACACCAAAATCCAAGCAAGATCACGGTAACGCCTTGCCGGATGTTTTTTTAAACCCTTAATGTCATAAACCCATAAGCCAAAAATCATTAAGCAAATGTCTTTAAAAAAATATATCAATAATGCTAGCAGCGAACCAAAATGCAAAGCCACATGGCCATTAAAACCGCTTGAACTAATGCCAAATAATTCTTCTAAAACCACCAAGTGACCATTAGAACTAATTGGCAGAAACTCAGCAATGCCTTGAAATACACTTAAAAAAACTAAATCGTTTGTCATTAGGCAGCCAACATATTCAAAACAAAAGGCAAAATACCACCCTCTAAAAAATACTGCATTTCATCTTCGGTATCAATCCTCAACTGAACTGGCACCTGTTGTGTGATTTTCCCACAAAACGTTACAGTAACCATCATCTTCGTTTTAATTCCATCCCCAAGCCCTTCAATATTAACCGTTTCACTGCCAGTTAAATTTAAAGTTTTACGAGTTGTGCCAGGCATAAATTCAAGTGGCAACACCCCCATACCAACTAAGTTTGAACGGTGAATGCGTTCAAAACTTTCAGCAATAACAGCCCTAATATCTAGCAATCTTGTACCTTTTGCCGCCCAGTCACGTGAAGAGCCTGTACCGTATTCCCTACCAGCTATTACGACCAATGGAGTTTCATTTTTCATATAAACTTGAGCCGCATCATAAATACTCATTTGCTCATTTGTACTCAACAAAACTGTTTGGCCACCACTAACCGATGGCACCATTTCGTTTTGCAAACGAATATTAGCAAATGTACCCCGTATCATTACTTCATGATTCCCGCGCCTAGAACCATAGGAATTAAAGTCCTTAGGCTTCACTCCATTTTCAAAAAGGTACTTTCCAGCCGGACTATTTATTTTAATATTACCGGCCGGGGAAATATGGTCAGTAGTCACACTATCACCCAGCAAAGCTAAAATGCGCGCATCAGCAATATCAGCCACCCTATGCTTATCCATCTCAAAATATGGCGGATGCTTAATATAGGTACTATCATCCCAACTGTAAATCTGTGAATCACCTGCATCTATCTGTGCCCATAAATCGTCACCATCAAAAACCGTAGCATACCTTTTAGCAAAAATTTCTGGAGTAATAACTTTTGCTATAATTTCATTAATTTCTTGGGTAGTTGGCCAAATATCTTTTAAGAACACATCCTTGTCATTTGAATCTTTGCCAATAGGTTCCTCACCAAGGTTAATCGCTGTAGTCCCAGCTAAAGCAAAAGCTATTACCAAAGGCGGGGAGGCCAAATAATTGGCTTTCACATAAGGGTTAATTCGCCCTTCAAAATTGCGATTTCCTGAAAGCACACCTGCAATAGTTAGGTCATTTTCATCAATCACTTTTGTAATTGCAGCATCAAGTGGACCAGAGTTACCAATACATGTAGTACATCCATAGCCTACAACATGGAATCCCATTTTTTCCAAATCAACCATCAGCCCACTACGTTCTAAGTACTCAGTAACTACTTGTGAACCTGGCGCCAAACTAGTTTTCACCCATGGTTTAGGCTTCATACCCAATTGACTAGCTTTTCTGGCAAGCAAACCAGCACCAATCATTACTGAAGGGTTAGATGTGTTCGTACAACTAGTAATTGCAGCAATTACAACATCATGGTTATTTAAATTAAAATTTTTACCAGCAACCTCAACACCATCAGTTTGAAGCATCATGTTTTGCACAGTTGTTTTTAAATCTTTTAAATATACCCTGTCTTGCGGCCTTTTAGGCCCAGCTAAACTTGGTAAAACTGTAGTTAGGTTAAGCTGAATCGTATCTTTAAAATGTGGTTCTATACCATTATTCCAAAGGCCTTGCGCTTTCGCATATGCTTCAACCAAGGCTACCTGTTCATCACTGCGATTAGTCAGTTTTAGGTAATTAATAGTTTCTTCATCAATCGGGAAAAAACCACAAGTAGCGCCATACTCAGGCGCCATGTTTGCAATTGTCGCTCTATCTGCTAAAGACAACCATTTTAAACCAGGGCCATAAAATTCAACAAACTTACCAACAACCCCCTTAGAACGCAACATATTGGTAATCGTTAACACTAAATCAGTAGCTGTTATTCCTTCATTTAAGGAACCTTCCAAGCGCATGCCAACCACCTCAGGAATCAACATAGTTTGCGGTTGTCCAAGCATTGCAGCTTCAGCCTCAATACCACCCACTCCCCAACCTAATATACCCAATCCATTTATCATAGTTGTGTGGCTATCCGTACCCACAACCGTATCAGGGTATGCAGTAATTTCTCCATCAATTTCTGATGTCCACACCACCTTTGCTAGATATTCCAAATTAACCTGATGACAAATTCCAGTACCAGGCGGCACTACCCTAAAATTCTTAAAAGCCTTTTGCCCCCAGCGTAAAAAACGGTAACGCTCACTATTGCGCTGGTATTCCAATTTCACGTTTTCATTAACTGCTTCAGGTGTGGCAAATTGATCAACCATCACAGAATGATCAATTACTAAATCAACAGGAATGAGCGGATTAACTTTTTCAATAGGCTTGCCTTTTTTAGCCATGGCATCACGCATAGCGGCCAAATCAACCACAGCAGGGACCCCTGTAAAATCTTGCATCAGCACACGTGCGGGAAAAAATGAAATCTCTGAAACACTTCTATTTGGCTTTGTAGAATTAATAACGGCATCCAAATCATTCTTGGTAATCCGTTTACCATCAAAATGGCGTAAAAGATTTTCTAAAAGAATTTTTAAGCAATATGGAAGATGACTTATATCACCAAGTGTATCTAGGGCGTAATAATTATAAATTTTATTCCCAACCTTAAGGTTTTTTTTAACAGATAAAAATTCCAGCTGGGGCATCATAACCTAATTTGCATAAAGACTATTGGTTAAGGCTAACTTGGACATAAGCGTAAATCAAGTGCTAGATATTCTATTGTCAACTCCTGCTAATTGACAAACATCGTAATCTGGTTATCATACCATAAAATCAATAAATAAACTGGGCGGTTTAACTTCATTTTGAACTCGTTATGTAACATTTTAATTAATGATTTAAGAATCTGGATTCACCTAGGTTGCGGTGAAGCAGAAAAGGAAAATGCGCAATTAGTTAGCTTCAACATTGAGCTTATCTTTAAAACCCCTCCAGGTAGCTTAATTACTGATAATCTTGATGACACTGTCTGTTATTTAAAGCTTACACAGGCCATTCAAAATTTATGTAAGGAACGACGTTTCAATTTAATTGAACATTTGGCTCATGAAGTTAGCCAAACATTGGTGACTTTACTAACTGGTAAAAATATTGCAGAACTGAAAATAGCTGTACACAAGTTAGCTCCACCAGTACCAGGCGTACATGGCGGGGTAATCTTCACCTATGCAAGTAAAATTACATGATTTATTTATCAATTGGCTCAAATATCGGTAATCGCCATGAAAATTTATCTAATGCAATTGATTTATTAAAAAAGAATATTTTTAAAAACTTACAATGCTCCATTGTGCTTGAAACAACTTGCATCTTACCTCCTGGGGCACCCAAAGAATGGGATTTACCATTTTTAAACATGGTCGTCTGGGGCGAATGTGAAATTGCACCAGAACAACTGCTAATTTCATTAAAAGAAATTGAATATGAAATTGGCCGCCCTAAAGTTTATGAAAAGTGGGCACCTAGAATAATTGATTTAGATATCTTATTGATTGACGGTGTATCTTTAGACACCCCAAATCTTAAAATTCCACACCCTGAAATTGTTAATCGTCCATTTTTACAACACTTGCTAATGCTAATTAATCCATTACAATTTCACTACACAAAAGTAAAAGAAGATTTTGCAAAAAGCTTTGTACTTTCCCCAAAATTGGTAGGAATTGTTAATGTAACTACCGACTCTTTTTCCGATGGTGGTCAATATTTTAGCCCTGAACTAGCTGTTACTAGGGCACTTGAGCTTGCAAGTGATGGCGCAAAAATTGTTGAATTAGGCGGCCAATCAACACGCCCTGGCGCAAAAATGCTCACACCAGATCAAGAATATGATCACTTAAAACCAGTGCTAGATGGTTTGCACGAATATATGCAACGCGGCGAAATTCGCATTAGTATTGATACTTTTTGCCCAACCGTTATTAAAAAAATCTTACAAAATTATCCAATTACTTGGGTTAATGATGTAAAAGGCAATTTAAATGATTACACTCTTCGCCTAATTTCTGAACATAACTGCAGCATAGCTTTAATGCATTCTTTATCAATACCACCGACAAAAGACCTAGTTATTGACTACAAACTTGATTCTATTGAAACTGTTTCAAAATGGGCTATCAAAAACATTGCAAAACTGCAAACCTTGGGATTTGACTCAAAATCTATTATAATCGACCCAGGCATAGGCTTTGGCAAATCTATGTACCAAAACATTTGGTTGCTTCGCTATGCTCAAGAATTTAAAAATCTAGGCTGCAAAATTATGGTAGGTCACTCAAGAAAATCATTTATGTCTGCTTTTACAACTGAACCAGCCCCCAATCGTGATTTGGAAACTATAGCAATATCAGATATTTTGAAGGACAAGACAGATTATCTACGAGTACATAATATTCGTGACCATATGAGATTTTTTGTAGCACAAAATTGTTTAAATGGAGGCGTCTATACCTAAAATTATTGGTATTATGGCAACCACTACTGATGGGACTGTTGGTAAACTCAACGGTTTGCCTTGGAGTTATCCATCTGAACTAGAACATTTTCGCCAAACTACAGATAGCCATATCATGGTAATGGGCCGAAAAACTTTTGAATCAGCTCCTGATAGTTTGTTTAAAAAAAAGCCAATTGTTTTTTCAAAAAGTAAAAAAATATTGAAAACTGATAGCACTTTAAAGGAATTCACAATAGTATCGTCAATTTCAGAATTTTTGGCGCACCTTAATAAATTACAATGCCATAAAGTTTTCATGATTGGTGGCGCTGAAATTGCTGAAGTTTTTTTAAAAAACAACCTAATTTCTGAGTTTATTTTAACTAAAATCCATAAAAACTATACTGGTGATGTGCGTATGGATTTAAGCTATTTTAAACAATGGCAGCAAATCTTGCTTACCAAAACTAACGATTACTCAATTTACAAACTAACCAACCCTAAAGGAGAAAACAATGAACTTCATCGAAACACTTAACCTAGAACTTGCTAATTGGAATTTATTGAACCACCCTTTTTACAAGGCTTGGAATAGCGGAGAATTAAGTCGTGAAACTTTGCAAACTTACGCAAAAGAATATTATCATCACGTAGCAGCATTTCCCAGGTATTTAAGTGGTATTCATGCTCAGTGCAACGATATACAAACCAGGCAAGTCTTGCTAGGCAATTTAATTGAAGAAGAACAGGGAGAAGAAAATCACCCTGAACTCTGGAAACGCTTTGCCCAAGGACTTGGAGTAACACTATCAGAAATGGATGAACAGCCAAAAATTGAAAAAACCACAGAATTGGTAGATGGCTATTATGATTTGGTAAAATCAGGCTTTGCCGCAGGCTTAGGCGCACTTTATGCCTATGAACGACAAACCCCAGAAGTTTCTAAATCAAAAATAGATGGCTTAAAATCGCATTATAACGTGAACGATGATCGATCATTACAATTTTTTACCGTGCACATGGAAGCTGATCAGTGGCATTCAGCTGAATGCGCAAACTTAATTGAAAACCTTGATGAAGACTCAAAAATAAAAGCAACCGCAGGTGCTATAGCTGGCGCAAAACTTTTATGGGGATTTTTAGATGGAATAGCAACCTATGCATGTTAAAGCAATTAAAACTCACCGCATTCAATGCGGTGAAAGTTTAGAACGCATTATTGATGAATATGTAAAAAATATTTCTGAAAAAACCATTATTGTAATTACCTCAAAAATTATTTCAATTTGCCAAAAAAGGGTTGTTGCAAAAGATTCTATTACCAAAGAAGCTTTAATCAAACAAGAGGCAGATGTCGTAATTAAATCTAACAACACCTATGGGGTTTACCTTACAATTAAAAACAATATTTTAATTCCATCTGCAGGAATTGATGAATCAAATGGTGATAATGTATATATTTTATATCCTGAAAATGTACAATCTAGCGCTGAATATATTTGGAATTATTTGCGAAAAAAGCATCAGTTAGAAAATCTAGGAATTTTAATTACTGATAGCCACACCACACCAATGCGTCTTGGTGTAACAGGCATTGCATTAGCCTGGTGTGGGTTTGCACCACTGCATTCATACATTGGCACACCTGATCTGTACGGCCATCCATTACGCATGACACAAGTTAATATTCTTGACAGCTTAGCAACGTCTGCAGTTTTCTTAATGGGTGAAGGCTGCGAACAAACCCCTCTTGCAATAATTACTGATGCACCAAAAATTAATTTTGTGCAAAATGTTCCAACAGCCGAAGAAAAAGATAGCATTATAATATCTATGGCTGAAGATTTATACGCACCTATTATTTAGTTTTTAGAGTGTTCAAACTGGGGTTAATATATGCACAATTTAAATAGGGTTTTCGCTATTTTTTGCGTCACTTCTGGCCTTTGTGCATCGATTATGATGACTCCCGAAGAAGTTGGCGTCATAAATTCGATTGCACCTGAGGAGACTTTAGCAGAAATAGTTGAAATGAATGACCCTGATAATTTAAACATTACATTAGTGCCAGATATATTATTTTTAAGTGCAATTTTATATTTCGAACCATCCCAATGGACAGTTTGGATAAATGACAAAACTTATACAGCCAGTGATGCTGATGATGATCTATTAAAAGTTTCAAATGTTACTAAAGATTCTATTGAACTTGAGCTTAAGGATTATCTGAAGAAATCCACCAAGGTGCGGGCTAACCAAAGTCTTGTAATTTCTGGTAGGCGTGTTATTGATGGTGACGCCAGAATTAAGCCTAAGTCAGCTCAACTTTAAAGAAAGCTGTTGTAAATATGCAGGTGCCCTTCAACAAGCTTAGAAACACTATATAAAGCAACAGCTCTTTCCCTATTTTTTTGCCCTATAGCCTTCGCTTGCTGAGGTGATAATTCTAATGCCGCTTTAATTATATTAGCAAGTGATTCTATGCTTGAGCTATTAAAAATCCATGTCGAATCATTAATAATTTCAGATGATGCCCCAAGGTTATTCCCAATAACAATTTTTCCCATACTCATAGCTTCAACTGTCACTCGTCCAAAAGCTTCTGGTTTTGTGGTTGGTACAATTACTACATTTGCAGCATTGTAAAAAGGCCTTATATCCGCAACATCTTCGTACACTAAAAGCCTAACATTAATTTGATCTGCCTTAAGTTTCAATTCATTTATAAGTTTTGTGTTTTTACTATCACCCACAAAAACAACCAAAGGTGCTTTTTGTGTTTTAAAGCAAGCCATAGATCTTAGCAAAAATTCATGCCCTTTAATGCGTGTAAACCTTCCAAGCAAAAGAACAACCTTCCCATCGTTAGGTAATTTCCATGAAAGCTTTAATTTTTTTGATTCTTCTTCAATTTCTTCATTGTTTGTAAAAAAATCTGTGTCAATGCCTGATGGAATCACCAAACATTTAGTTTTGGGGTAAAACTTAGCAACATGTTCCTCCATATACTTTGATGCAACAACAACAGGCCTTCCAAGTGCCATAACCCTGTTGTAGTACCATTTTAAGCAATTTTGGCCATAAGCACCATGATAAGTCGTTACAAACCCTATACCTGTAATTTTAGCCGCTAAATATGCACTCCAGGCTGGGGCACGTGAACCAACATGAATTACTTTTATGTTATGTTGAAAAATTATTTTTTTTAACTTTATCGCGTTACAAATAATTTTAATTGGATTTTTTGAATCAAGTGGCAAAGTTATGTGCCCAACATTTGGGTGTAATTTTTTTTCAAGTATTCCACCGGAGCTTGCCACAAAGGTTTTCAGCCCTTTTTCAGCCATATAATTAACAATTAATAGCGTAGATTGCTCAACTCCACCTGTATGAAAGCATGGTAAAATTTTTAAAATTCCAGACATTTTTTTTACGGTATCAATTTATTATTAATTTTTATATGATAGCCTCAAATTATTAAAGAGAGTTTGTTTAATTTATATTGTAATGCGCTTTATATTTTTTATTATTGTTATGTTTTTTACAGGCAGCAATTTTTGCGCTGGCCCTAGCGCTTTGCCAAAAACTTCTATTACCTTAAATAATAAAAAAGGTTGTGCAGTTCATATTGCAGCTTGGCTTTCTCCAAGTTGTACACATTGTGCTGAATATTTCACTACCGATATTCCTGAAATTGTAAAAATGCCTGGATTTTGCCTAGATTTGCATTTTTTGCCACATTTGTATGTGCTTGATATGCCTGTTGCAGTTTTAATTTGGAGTCAGGGGCCAGATAAAGCATATAAAATTGCAGAATTTTTTTATAAGGGTCAAAACGAGTGGCTTGGTATTTCAGCTGCTCGTGAGAAGTTTGATGACCCAAGAAGAGTTGAAGATCTAAATAGCTACTTTGCATCAATACAATCTGACAAATCAAAAAATTTAGCAAAAATTAAAGCATATCTTGAACCAAGTGATCCTTACCTGTATGTGAAGATTTTTGCATTACGTTATTTTAGTGTTGAGCATTTAGAAAAATATTTACCTAAGGGGCGTGTAGATACGAACATAAGCATGTCTTTATTAAGCAATCTACCTAGTAAAGATGGCAAGGCCATAATTTTTTCTCCAGCATTCACAAGCACAACTGGACAATTAATGCCTGATTCTCAATTGCATAGGGGAATTTTAACTTCTGATGCTGCAAAAGAATTATTAAAAAAAACAGCCCCTTTTGTTCCACAATCTACCGTACCACAAACTACAAAACCTACTCCTAAAAAAGCAATAGCCAAAAAAGCTGCTCCCATAGTGGATGAGGTTGATGATGAAGTTGAGGATAGTGACATTCAGGATGCTGACGATCCAATAGACGTTGACACTGATGATGAAGAGGCGGTTGAAGATTCTCTTCCTGATGAAACTGATGTAAATATTGATGAAGACCCTGAAATGCCTAATGACATAGGTGATGACGACGAAACAACTCAAGAATCTGAAAAACTTAGTAAAATTATTGACGATCAAATTGATGCTCCATAAAGATGAGAGGTATACTTTCTTGCAATTTGACCGCATAGCTTATAGGATTGCTCTATACAGAGCCTTTCTTGGCTAATGGGTTGTTATGGCAAAACGTGAAGAAAAATTAATTGCCCAGCATAAAAGGGCACGTTACGACTACGAAATTTTAGAAACACTTGAAGCAGGTATCATGCTGCTTGGTAGTGAAGTAAAGTCTTTACGCATTGGCAAAGCTAGCATAAGCGAAGCCTATGCCGGTGAAATGGCTAATGACCCTACCGCTGTCTATTTATTTAATGCAAATATTACAGAATATAGTTTTGCCCATCAATTTGGCCATGAAGCTAAACGCCCACGTAAATTACTTTTAAGAACCAAAGAAGTTAAAAAACTTTTAGGCAATGTCCGCAAAAAAGGTTATACAATTGTTCCTTTGCGAATGTACTTTAATGAATTTGGCAAAGTTAAAGTACAAATTGGTATGGCGCGCGGTAAAAATACGGTTGATAAACGTGAAACAATTAAAGAAAGAGATTGGAATCGTGATAAATCACGAATTTTACGTGACCAAAATAAATAACTAGTACCCTTGACTGGGCATTAAAATTTACCCAGTCAAAATATACAGACCTTACAGACTAACTAAATATTTGGTAACATCAACCATCCGGTTGGCAAAACCCCACTCGTTATCATACCAAGAAAGTACCCTAACTAAGCGCTTATTAACTACTTGAGTTTGCGTAGAATCAAAACTTGAACTAAATGCCGAATGGTTAAAATCAATTGAAACTAACGGTTCAGTCACATATTCCAAAACACCCTTTAATTCATTTTCAGAAGCTGCTTTTATGAATTCATTAACCTTATCATGAGTCGTATCACGCCCTACCAGAACCTTCAAATCAACTACAGAAACGTTAGCACAGGGCACGCGAATTGCAGTTCCATCAAGTTTACCCTTTAATTCTGGCAGTACCAATCCAACAGCCTTTGCCGCACCAGTTGAACTTGGAATCATTGAAGTTGCCGCAGCCCTTGCTCTACGTTGGTCACTATGCAGCGTATCAACCAAACGTTGATCCCCCGTATAAGCATGAATAGTTGTCATATAACCACTTTCAATACCAAATGCTTTATGCAAAACAGAAGCTACAGGCGCCAAACAATTAGTGGTACATGATGCATTTGAAATTACCAAATGTGAATTATTAATATCCTTATGGTTAATGCCAAAAACAACCGTAATATCAGCATTATCTGCTGGGGCAGAAACAATAACTCGCTTAGCTCCAGCAACCAAATGCTTTGCAGCATCTTCCCGTTTAGTAAAACGTCCTGAACATTCAAGAACAATATCAATGCCTAAATCTTTCCATGGTAATTTTTCTGGATTTGGCTCAGCAATAATTTGAATTGGCCCAAAGCCAACATCAAGACAACCATTTTCCGCTGTAACTTTTCCAGGAAATCTCCCATGTACTGAATCATATTTAAATAAATAGGCATTGTCTTTTAATGACCCTAAATCATTAATAGCCACAATTTGAAAATCTCTAGTTTGACGTTCAGCCATAGCTCGCAACACCATACGGCCAATACGGCCAAAACCATTAATAGCTACCTTCATCATTCTCTCCATTTCTTTTTGTAGAATTGTATATTTCGTATTATACTGACACATGACACAGCAAAAACAACCTCAAAAAATTCATAAATTGAATCCGCATTTGGTTAACCAAATTGCCGCGGGTGAAGTTATTGAAAGACCCGCCGCTATTTTGAAAGAATTAGTTGAAAATGCAATCGATGCCGGAGCATCAAAAATTGACGTCACTGTTGAAGATGGAGGCCGAGCATTCATTTGCGTTTGTGACAACGGCACAGGTATTGAACATTCGCAAATCTCCCTGGCCTTTGAACGTCATGCAACATCAAAACTCGCCAATGAAGACTTATTCGCAATTAACACTTTTGGGTTTCGCGGTGAAGCCTTACCAAGCATTGCTTCAATTAGTCGTGTACAACTCACCACTCGCACCAGCATTTGCGAACACGGCTGGAAAATAAATGTTGATGGAGGCACATTTTCACACATAGTGCCGCACCAAGCCAGCACAGGAACCACAATTGAAATACGTGATATTTTTTATGCAACCCCAGCACGATTAAAATTTTTAAAAAATGCCACGACCGAACTAAACCATTGCAAAGAAATGCTTAGCCGCTTAGCAATGGCTAACCGCGCCATCCATTTTACGTTTAAATCTGATGGCAAATTAGTTTACGACTGGCAAGCGGGTTCATTATCAGACCGTGTATCCCAGGTTATGGGTAATTCATTTGTAGAAAACACAGTTCCTGTACTTTTAGAACGTAATGGCTACCGGGTT
>CANMNU010000029.1 GCA_947499175.1 Alphaproteobacteria bacterium | reverse complement strand
TAAAGAGACTCATAGCTACGACGCTTTGTTTGTAGCTATGGGAAAAAAGACTGGAGCTACTTCTGTAGTGGGCCAACTAACACCTTTATTTGATGCAGCAAAATTCTATACACATAGTGTTTGGCTGTCATCTGCAAGTAAAGAATTAGCGTCTTCTGGCTACAAACCGTATAATTACCCTATTGAAGAAGCATTTGATGCTGCTTTAAAAAAAGGAAACTCGCACGAAGAAAGCTCCTTAATTCCACCTGTTAAGCCCCAATCTTTTTTAAAACGAAATGCGTGGTTTATTGGTTGTGGCATATCTATTGCTACAATTGGAGGTTTCATATTGTATTTTTGGAAAAAATAAACGTAGATTTTTTACGTCTGGTTGCATAGCATAAATTCTATGGTATCCTGTTACCCAGCAGTTTTGTGAAAAGGGAAATTATGCAATTTAGGTATCTCCTAGGGTTATTAGCTATCTTAAATTATGGATTAATGTTTGGAGCATATACTTCAAATAAGGAATATTACGATGAAACATCCAGGAACTTATCAATAAAATATGACCATGGTCTTGTTAAGCTAAATATAGCTTTAGATGGAGCTAGTGTATTTGACTGTCTTGAAGGTGACTCTACAGTTGCAAAAATGTACTTAACTACTAAAATAATGGAGCTACAAATTAAGGATTTTGGGTTAATCGTTCAAAATCACAAAGACTTATTCTTCAAGACTCTGTTTGGAAGAAGTTTAATTTTAGGCTGGATGGTTCATTTTTATGATGAGCCTGGTAAGTTATTTCAGTTTAATAAAGAGACTCATAGCTACGACGCTTTGTTTGTAGCTATGGGAAAAAAGACTGGAGCTACTTCTGTAGTGGGCCAACTAACACCTTTATTTGATGCAGCAAAATTCTATACACATAGTGTTTGGTTGCCATCTGCAAGTAAAGAATTAGCGTCTTCTGGCTACAAACCTTATAATTACCCTATTCAAGAAGCATTTGATGCTGCTTTAAAAACAGGAAACCAGGAGATTAAGTATAAAGTAATTGTCAGTTTTACTGCTGATGATAAAATCTATAAATCTGAAATTGCGCAAGGTTCACTTGTGAATGGCTCATTTGTCCTTGTGAAGACTGTGCTTGGAATAGTTCATTGGTTTGGTTCCCCCATTTTTTGGGCTGTTCCAAGTTTAAAGCCGTATTTTGAGTGGATGAAATACAATTAAAAATCACGAATTATGTGAAATATTAATATTGAATAAAATATTCTAGCGTGCTACATGTTGCTATATTATTCTTATGAGTTGGTTATGCAATTTAAGCGTATATTTGGTGTACTTGCTATTTTAAATTCTGGATTAATGTTTGGAGTCGATGTTTCAAATAAGGAATATTACGATGAAACATCCAGGAACTTATCAGTAAAGTATGACCCTGATTTTGCTAAATTACATAGAGTTTTAGATGGAGCTAGAGTATTTGATCGTCTTGAGGGTGATTCTACAGTTGCAAAAATGTACTTAACCACTAGGATAATGGAGCTACCAATTAAGAATTTTGAGTTAATTGTTCAAAAACACCAAGACTTATTTCTGAAGACTCTGTTTGGAAGAAGTTTAATTTTAGGCTGGATGGTTCATTTTTATGATGATCCCAGTAAGTTATTTCAGTTTAATAAATATACTCATAGCTACCATGAATTATTTAAAGTTATGGCAAGAAAGACTGGAGCTATTGCAGTAGTAGATAGACTGCAACCACTACATTCAGATGAAGTTGGAAAATTCTATACACATAGTGTTTGGTTGTCATCTGCAAGTAAAGAATTAGCGTCTTCTGGCTATAAACCTCATAATTACCCTATTGAAGAAGCATTTTATGCTGCTTTAAAACAAGAAAGCTCGCACGAAGAAGGAGAACATTATTATAAAAAGCACAGGGAAGAATCGCCACTGCTTATAAATGGATCACGTAGGCTGAGGGTTCCATCTTCAGATACTGGTTCTGGCTGTCCCTGTTGTACTATTTTATAAATTTTAATTATAATCCAACGTGCTGCAGTCCTTTTTTTAGCTTTTCAAATGCAGAAAACTCTAACTGTCGTACGCGTTCGCGGGAAATGGTTAGTTGCTGGCTCATTTCCTCTAGGGTTTTGGGTGGCTCGTCTAATCGTCTTCCTACCAAAATCTGCTGTTCTCTTGAGTTTAGGGCTGTCATGGCTTTATTGAATGCATGGCGGCGTTTATCCATTTCGTCGCGCTGAACCAATTGAATTTCTTGGTTGTCAGTTTCATCGGCAAGCCAATCCATCCATTCTACAGTGCTTTCGCTATCACCTACTGGTGTATGTAGTGATGCATCCTTACTACCAATGCGTTGATCCATTGACCATACTTCATCTTCGCTAACATTTAGTTTTATGGCAATTTTTTGAACTATTTCTTGGGTTAATGGGTCGTTATGGTTGGTGCCATCGGTATCATTGATAATTTGTCTTTTGGTTTTTTTAAGAGAAAAAAATAATTTTTTTTGTGCTGCTGTGGTGCCAATTTTTACCAATGACCATGTATGCAAAATATAATCTTGCATGCTGGCTTTGATCCACCACATTGCGTAGGTTGAAAAACGAAATCCGCGGTCTGGTTCATAATGTTTCATGGCTTGCATCATACCAATATTACCTTCAGCGATTAAGTCGCTAATTGGTAGGCCATATCCGCGGTAACCTGTTGCCAATTTAGTCACTAATTTTAAGTGAGCTTCAGCAAGCTTATTCATGGCTTTATGGTCTTGTTTTTCACGCCAATCTTTTGCTAGCTGGTATTCTTCCTCTAAGCTTAGGGTGTTAAGTCTGCGGACTTTTTGTACGTACTGATGGTGGTCTTGGTGTGGCAAAATTGTCTACTGAATTAATTACTTATTAAAGTTTAGCTAAAATTTTACCAAACATTCAAGTGCATGAAAGATTTCAGAGACTTAAATGACTAAATATCATTTTTAGAAATAAAGAGAGAAGACAAATCTTCTCTCTTTATTTTCAAACGTTTACGCTTAATAGCCTTCACGGTCCAGACGCTTTCGCATTAGCTTGCGATGGCGCCGCATTGCTTCTGACTGTTCGCGTACACGACGTTCTGAAGGTTTTTCGAAATGTCGACGCATCTTCATTTCACGATACACGCCTTCGCGTTGCATCTTCTTCTTTAACGCCCGCATTGCTTGTTCAATATTATTATCGCGGACTTGGACTTCCATGGAGTAATCACCCACCTTTCAATCCTGTGACTTTACCATTCTTTTTGGTTGTTTCCAAATTAAAACTAACGTGTTTTAATTTCTTTTTCATACTTACTTAGCGCTAAGATGAACAGAAGAGCAATTGGTATTACATAAATTATGCCAAGCCATGGCAGTGATTTAATTCCAAGTAATTTCAGAAAAAAATGTGGGGTAATGGAAAATAAAGTAGAAAAAGTTGTAAACCAAAACATGCCTTTGAAATAATTGTTAGTGTTTCTAAATAGTTGGTGAACCAAGCTATGGCAAGGAACAATTAATACTGCAACTAATACTCCAAAAATTATTTGTTCTAAAATATAGACACTTAAGGAAATTGTTGGAGTAACCGTCATAATAATCGTTGTAAGTATAATTCCAATACTTGAAAATTTAAGTGGTATAAAGATATCTTTTTTGTAAACAAGCTTAGCTACAGGAATAATTGCAGTTATCAGTGCGTAGTAAAAATAAGAAAAGCTAGCATTAGTATAGCCTTTGCAAATAATTACGTTATTAACATAGCTATCGACAAATGCAAAATGGTAGCTAAAGCTAATACCACAAATGCCACCAAAAGTGCACACCAATAAAAGTCTGCTAAAAGTTGGTTTTTTACCAATAAAGTTAGGATGACATGTTTCATTGCGAAGAAATTTCTCAGCAAAAAAATAGCATATGCAGCTAATAATAGACACATAAAAAATTATGTTATTCCAACCTTTTGCAAATTCGACAATTGCCAAATATTTATAAATTAAAAGACTGCCTGTGCTAACTGCAAGTAAGGAATATGCACTTAGCATAATTGGTTTTTTTTCATTTTGATTTAAAAGAAATAGGGTTGGTAACATGAAGGATGCTGGTATTAAAAAAGCATGAAAAAAACGATGTGCAAATAAAAACTGAATATCTTGGTAAAGAATGGTGCTTGTAATATTAATTGAGCTGACTAATATAGCCAGTAAAGTATGGCTAATCACTATAATCCTCATAGTATTGAAAAAGTCGATACAAATAGCTAGTTTACATAAAATATATCCGCCAATTATTCTTCCAAAAACAGTTATCCAAACCCAATCAACTAAGAATGGTAGGTCAGTTTTTAAGTTGCGATATCCATGTAGTGATTTTGAAAGATCAGGAGTTAGTAATATCGATCCAAGATAGTTAAAAAACTGTAATCCAACAACAATAAGTAATAATGCTGTGCCAAGGTTTTTTTTAAAAATACTTTGCATTGAGTCAAGCCTATTTATGTCTGTTGATTTCTTGGTTCGGTAGTCTATTCATAGCGCCAGTTAATATTGATAGGCAAGTGAATCCTCCTAAAATAAGCGGTATCATTGGAAGAAAGTTGAAATGGGTGAAAAATCCATATTGTTCAGTGAGCCAATCACTGGCTATATTACTTAAGCTATAACCAAATGTAAACCAAACTGTTCCATGCAAGATTGTTTTATTATACTTAAATAATGAAAAAACTACAGAAAGGCTTGGCGCAAGGAATCCTGCTAAAAAAAATGCAAAAATAATTTGGTAACACAAGTAATTAAGTAATGAGTGAATTGGTAAGATAACGGGGGCTATTCCTATTGATAAAATTCCAATGAGTGCTTTTGTTAAAATTTTGAATTGTTGTTCATTTTTTATAATATTGCCAAAAATTATTAGAAATACACTTAAGGCAATGTAGAAGAATACGTAACTTAATGCAGGGTCATGCTGTGTGATTAATATATCTGCAAGGTATGTATCAACAAAAAAATAGTGGTAACGTATACCTGCGTTGAATACGCAGCCAATTGATATGGCTAATAGCATTGCTGAAGGTTTAGCTTTAAAAATTTCTAAATTTTTCATTTTGTTCGTTTGTTGCTCAAATGATTTGCTGTAACGAATGCAAAGAACGCCAGCAAAAATACTTGTACCTAAAAAAATGTTGCACCACATTTGTAAATTGTTGGCAGCTAAATACATAACAGTAAAGTAGGAAAGTTGCATGCCAGAAATAGCCGCAATAGTGATGTAAGCGCTTATTTTTGGGTGATGATTGTCATCACATGTTTTCATTAAAAAGAATGAGGATACTACAAATGCTACTGGGTGAAAAAATGCATTGATAAACCTAGTGCCTATCAGTGCAATACTATTGTTAATTAAGTGATTTTCATTGGATCCTAAGCAATACAAAAACAAACATGGCAAAATTGTTCCAAGGACTATAATTTTGCAAAGCTTTAAAATTCCTTTTTTTTCACCAAATTTTCCTAAAATGAGCGCTCCACTGTTAAGTCCTATGAAAAGGGCAAGCATCCAATAAAAAGCAATGTTATCAACATGGTCCTTGCAAAGTTTTATGCCTGGGGAAATTTCAAGATAGGGGACGATAAATGAAAATCTGATGTTGCTAAAAAAACGTAGCATTGTTACTGACAGTATAATGTACAGTAGCTTACGTTGGTCATTTGACAAATTTGATTGTGGCAAACTTAAATGTATATCTTTATTGACTGAAGCATTTAACACTTTTTCTAAGGTGATTTCAAGAGGGGTATTTTGCAAATTATGATGTGTAAATTTATGCGTGACAATAAAAAACCCGCCACAGGGACGGGTTTTTCTTAACTTTAGTCAAACTAGAATTTGTAACCTAGACCAAGTGCAAAACGGTGTTGATCATTATTTACTTTAACAGTTGAAGTAGGCTTAGCATTTGCAGGCAATCCTGTGTTTTGTTGCGGGTTTAATTTTTGATTTGTACCCATAACGTAAGTGTATTCACCACGTACGAAAATATTCTTAGTCATAAACATTTCCATACCAACAGAAGGCGCGAATGAGACAACAGCTCTATTTTTCTTAGTAGTTCTATCTACAGTTTGAGGTTGTGTAAGTACGTTAGTTGGTGTGATATTCTCACACTTTACTTGCCATCTAGCATATTCAAGCCCAAGACCTAGAAAAATCATAGCCTGTGGTGAAACGGTATAACCTAGGCGAATTTTTGCACCGAAGTTCATGTTGTTTTTAGCAGTGATTTTAAATGTTTGGTAAGCAATAGCTGCATCTGATGTATCAAAAACTTTATTATTGGTGTTAGTAAAGTTTCCATAAATTTCACCGCCAACATATGCACATGTACCAATACCCATACCATAACCAGCAAACAAACCGCCAATAAATGACTTGCTTCCATTATTAACTTTGAAATTACTTTTATCTCCAGCAAGTGTTTCAGCTGCATAACCATCGATTTTTACAGTTCCAACAGTTGCATTCATACCAGCTTGTAAACCGGCATAAAAACCACTGAAATTTGAAGCACAACTTTCTGCATTTGCTGTTGTATTTAATGCTACAGCAGCTACTGCTGCAATTACGAATTTTTTCATGAATTACTCCTATAATTAAAAAATAATAGTTAACCTATCGAGGCTTAATATATATTTATTTTTCTTTGCATGCCACTATTAGATTAAAAAAAGCAATTCATATTTTATATAGTGTGGTAACTTTGCCGCATGTGTTAATTTAAGCCTGACTATACTGGTTTTGAGCAGTGCTTAGTAGCCTTGCTTGTATAAGATCTTCGTTTGGAGAAAACACTCGATCAATTTCTGGATCACGTAATACGTAACCCCGGCCCCATACGGTTTCAATAATACTATCGTCACCTAAGGCTTCACCTAATTTACGACGCAACTTACAAATGAAGACATCAATGATTTTTAGTTCTGGTTCATCCATACCGCCGTATAAGTGGTTTAAAAACATTTCCTTGGTAAGTGTAGCGCCTTTACGTAAAGCTAGTAATTCTAAAATTGCGTATTCTTTTCCGGTTAGATTTATCATGACATTGTCTACGCAGGCGGTGCGATTTTGAAGGCTAATAACTAATCTGCCGGCGCGGATTACAGAATCGCTATGGCCACGTGAGCGCCTTACTATTGCATGGACGCGTGCTAATAATTCACTTTTACTAAATGGTTTAGTTAGGTAATCGTCAGCACCAAACCCGAAACCTTTGACTTTATCTTCAGTATCACTAAGGCCAGAAAGTACTAGTACAGGTGTTTTAATTTGGGCGGCGCGTAGACGGCGCAGTAGTTCAAAACCATCCACATCAGGTAGCATTAAATCTAGGACAATAAGGTCATATTCATAAAGTTTACCAATTTCAAGGCCATCTTCTCCAAGATCGGTGCAATCAACAACAAAGCCTTCTGATTTTAAAGTGTTAGTTAGGCTTTTCGCTGTTGCTGAGTCGTCTTCAATAAGTAAAATCCGCATTTGATAACCATATATTCCTTGATAGTCTAATGTTATCAAAAAAATTTGATTTTAACGAATAGTTTATTTCTTTTTGTAGTTAACCAAAATTAACGAATTATTAACTCTATTAACCTTTATTAATTTTTATAGGATTGCACCAGTATTTTTGGCAATTGTCAATGGTGTCATCGGTTAAAGCTTGGCGGATTGCTTGCATTAATTTATTTATGAAATAAATATTGTGAATTGAAATAAGTGTCATCGCGACTAATTCTTGGGCTTTTAATAAATGGTGCAAGTAACCTTTGCTGGCCCAGGTGCAGGTTTCACAACCGCAATCGACTTCGATTGGCTGATCGTCATTAACATAGAAGCTATTGCGTAAATTAAGGTGTTCACGGTTTTGGTTAAGATTATTGTGTGGTCTAACCAAAGCTCCACCGTGTCGTGCTAGGCGTGTGGGATGTACGCAATCGAATGTATCAATTCCTTGCTTAACGCCTGCAAAAATATCTGATATGCCGCCAATACCAAGTAGGTGAACGGGGCGATCTTTGCGTACTAAATTCATGGTCATTGAAACAACATCGTGCATTTGTTGTTTATCTGCACCAAGAGATCCACCAATAGCTATTCCAAAAAAATTATGGTCGTTTACAAAATTGCAACTTTCCTGGCGAAGATCAGGATAAACTCCACCTTGAACGATTCCGTAAAGCTTTTGAGTGCCATTATCATAGACTTGCCATTCGCTTAAACTACGTAATCCCCAGCGATGACTCATTCGCATGGATTCCTTGGTGTAGGCCTTGTCCACATGAAATGGGGTGCATTCGTCGAGTACGACAATTAGATCAGCCCCCAGGTTGCGCTGAATGCGAATTGATTCCTCAGGGGTTAAAAAGTAAGTGTGACCGTCAATATATGATTTAAATTTTGCCCCTTGTTCGTTAATTTTTAAAAGGGTTTTGGGGCGGTTGCTTGATCTTCTGCCTTTGACTTCATTGGCAACAGATCCATGACCTAGGCTAAAAATTTGAAATCCGCCAGAATCGGTTAGCATAGGGCCGCGCCAGCCGGTCATTTTTTGTAAGCCACCAAGTTTGGCTACGGTTTCTCCGCCTGGTTGTAGCATTAAATGGTACGTATTGGCTAAAATAATCTGAGTTTCACAATTGTGCATTTGCACAGGTGTTACTGCTTTCATTGCAGCCTTCGTGGCACAAAAAATAAATGCAGGCGTTTGCACTGTGCCATGGGGAGTAACTAGAGTGCCTAAACGCCCCTGATCTGAAGATTTGTTAACTGTAAAATTAAATGTCATGAGATTTTAAACGATAGCTTAAATAAAGTAATGGGGTTGATAATACGGATACTAATATACGTACACTTTGTGAAAACCCAATAAAGCCAACTAATACTGTCGTGAATGCTATAGGGGTTGGGGCAAGTATAATCCATGCTAGAATGCTGAAAATGAATGTATCAATAGTGCCTGAAATTAAGGTTGATACATTGCCGCGTAGCCACAACAAATTCTTGCCGTGACGTTTTTTGAGATAAGCAAAAATACTAATGTCAATGTGTTGAGAGATCATAAATGAAATAATGCTTGCAATTAGTAAACGCAATGATGGGGTAAATAGAGTTTGCAGGCCGCATTGTACTTCGCTTGTTTGCGCATCAACCTCTGGGTGGGCAATAACTACCAACATGCTAAACATTACAAAAATTTGCAGTAAAAATGTTAAGTAAATGGTTTTTTTTGCTAAATGAGCACCGTAGTGTTCAGTAATTAAATCACTGGTGGTGAATAGGGTGGTAAACACAATTGTGCCAAGGGCTACTGGTTCATTAATGTAGGAAAATACGCCTAATTTCAGTACCTGCATGTTGGCAATAATTACGGCTACTACGCTGTAACAGACCAAGCCATAGCTACCAAAATAACGAAAAACAATTAAAATGCATACCATGCAAGCGAAGAAGCCTAAGGCTAAAAGTAGTTCAGGTGAAACCGTTGCCAGGTATTTGATTATTTGGGTAAAGATGGTATCCATTATTTGCTCATAATTTTGTTTGTTTGATTATCTTCAGACCACTTTTGGTTGAGAATCATTTGGGTTTGTGTGCTGCCAAAGTCCATAGATTGGTCGTAAGGTAATGTGCTTGCACCTAAATAGTGGTAGCCAAAGTAAGGAAGACTAAAGGTGTTGCAAAAATCAGCAATGCTTTCAACTTGATGCAAGCGATCATCAATAAACATAATTTTTGCAGGCGTGTGATATTTCTTAATGAATGCTTCTAAAACAGCTGCTTTTGAATGAGATCCTGTAAATAAAATTCCTTGGTATAGGGTCGCTGGTTCTTGATGTTCAATTATTGTTTCAATTTCATTAACCCCATAAGGGCTGAAATTTAAGTTTAGTTCTTCAAGTTCAGTCGCTCGCCATTTTTCCATGGAATCTATTTTGCCAAACTTGCCTGTATTCATTTGAGTTAAGGCCAGAACAGTTATGTCTTTACTTACTAAATTGCTTAAAATTTCTGGCCATTCTTCTTCAGTGAGCATGACCTTACGATTCAGTCGCCATGTTGAAAGAATCTCAGCTAGATTATCACATCCTTGTTTTTTGAGTTTATCGAGAAAGCCATAAAAAGTAGATGAATGGCGAAACATCATTGCTTTTGGGGCAATTAAGGTATCATCAACATCAACTATGAGCCAATCACCAGGTTGTAACTGGTCAATTTGATTGCTTAAATTTTTAATTGAAATGCATTCCATATGGTTTAGAATAGACGTGTTAATTACTGGAGTAAAGCACGCCTATGGTAAAGCTACTTTTTTGCAGCAAGATTTTTTACAATAACTTTTTTTAAAGGCAAAACTTCAGTAGTTAACTTACGGTTAGGGGTTGTAGTTAGATACAGGTCTAAACCGCCGTGAAATTCGATTGTGCGAATTGCCCTGGTTGAAAGCCTAAGGCTAACTGTTCTACCAAGAACTTCGCTTAAAAATGATACATTTTGCAAATTAGGTAAAAAACGACGATTTGATTTGTTGTTTGCATGACTAACATTATGACCAAACAAAACACCTTTTCCAGTTAATGCACAACGACGCGCCATATATATATTTCCTTGATTTATTTCTATAATTTATAGCACAAAACAACCTGGGTGAGTCAAGCGTAAACTACTAAATTGTTTGAAAAATCAAATTTTCATTTGTGTTGCTTAAAATTAATCTGATAAATATTACTTTACCCCCTGTAACTATTAAATAAAAAAGACTATAAATAGATACCTAATTATGATTTTTTATGTTCCCTTGGCAACGCTACCAATTTTTTTTTTATTATTGCTGGTAGGTTGTGGAGGTGGTGGCGAATATTTTGGACCACGTAGTGCGATAGGTGGCACTGGTAAAGTTACAACTAAGCCATATTATTGCCGTGGTGAATGGCATTATCCGCAAAATTTTTATGATTATGATGCAACGGGGCTTGCATCATGGTATGGTCCTGGGTTCCATGGTAAGCCAAAACCTTTAGGTGAGCCTTTTGATATGCATGGTATTTCAGCGGCACACCGTACATTGCCATTGCCAACTGTTGTTAAGGTTACCAATTTACAAAATGGCAAAACACTAAGGTTGGTGGTTGATGACCGTGGTCCATTTACTTATAAAGGGCGGATTATTGATTTAAGCGTAGGTGCTGCTAAAGCCCTTGGCACATATAGCAAAGGTTTAATGACTGTGCGAGTGCAAAGCGTTCCCGATGAAAGTAGGGCTTTGTCTGATTACTTGGCAAAACATGGCAATAGCCGTGGCAAGATGAAAGATGGCCGTACATGGCAGCAAGTTTATAACGAAGAAATTGCAGGGCGGCACAATGACCGAGAAACAGTTGGGCAGGTTGCTGTGAAGCCTGATGTTGTAAAAACATCAGCGGTACCTGTCGATGCCCCACTTGGGGATTTACCGACTACAATTGATGATGTCTTAGATAGTGTTGCCCCAACAACAGTTGCTAAATCAAAATCAGCAGTTGTAAAATCTGTTGCTCCAGTTGCGTTTAATAACTACATTAATTTAGGTGAATCTTACGTTCAAAAGGCTAACGCCCAAAAGGTTGCCAATGGTTTGCCAAAAGCTTGGAATGCTACGGTGCAATCAGCATTGCATCCTAGTGGTCAGACATTTTACAATGTGAGGGTTGGACCATTTAATAATCAGACTGCTATGCAAATACTAAAGCAATGCCAAGACAAAGGTCATGCTCAAGCGATTATACTAAAGGATTGAGATGTTTATAAAATTATTACTAGCTGTTTTTTTAGTGAGTTTTGCGAACGATTCTAGTGCAAGGCCAAAGAAAAATAATGTCGTTAAAGTTAAGCAAAAAGTAAAACCAAAAAAATCTGAAAAAGTTAAGGATGAGCAAAACAACATTCTTCAACCCTATGGTATTGTAGTTAATTCAACACATGCCCTTTTAATAGATTCTGAAACGAATCAAGTGTTATTGGATAAAAATGGTGATGAACAATTAGAGCCCGCTTCTATGACTAAAATCATGACAGCATATATGGTGATGAAAGCTTTGCATGATGGGCGTGTTAAGCCTGAGTCATTGGTGACGATATCACGTAATGCGCGCCAAATGGAAGGCAGCGATATGTTTTTGGAGGTGGGGGATCAGGTTACTGTTGATAACCTTATTAAAGGTTTAATTGTTGTGTCTGGAAATGATGCGGCAATTGCTTTGTCAGAATTCTTAGGTGGGACCCAGGATGCTTTTGCTGCTGATATGACGGCTGTTGCTAAAAAAATGGGTTGCAGTAAAACTGAGTTTAAAAATGCCAGTGGATTGCCACAAGAAGGGCATTTATCAACAGCCCGGGATCTAATTATTATGAGCAAGCGTACCTTGGAGGACTTCCCTAAATGGTATGGCGTATATAAAGAAACTAGCTTTACTTACCGCGGTATTACTCAGCCAAACCGCAATGTTTTGTTGAATAAGAACATAGGTTGTGATGGTGTGAAAACTGGCCATGCAGAGTGCCCTGGTTATGGCATGGTTGCATCAGCTGTGCAAAATGGTAGACGTTTGTTTTTAGTAGTGGCAGGATTGCGTTCAATGAAACAAAGGGCTGATGAGGCAACAAGATTGCTAAATTGGGGTTTTGCTAATTTTGGTAATTATACGATTTACCCACCAAATAAGCCAATTATTGAACTGCCCCTGCGTTACGGTGTTGCAGCAAAAATTGCAGTTGAAGCAGCGCCGCATCAACTAACCATTCAGCGCAATCGCGTTGATCAAACTAAAGCGGTTATTTTTTATGAGGATGTGTTAGAAGCGCCTTTGAAAGCTGGTACCAAAGTTGGTGAAGCTGTTGTTACCCACCCTGACTGGAGTAATTCAGTAGTGATTCCTTTGGTTGTTAGTAAAGATGTTGAGCGGTCTTCGTTCTTGTTAAGAATTGGCCAATCGTTGCAATATATATTTCAAAAAGGTTAAGTTATGCGCCCATTTTTTAGTTCTGGTCCTTGTGTAAAACACCCCGGTTGGTCACTTGAAAAACTGCAAAAGCCTTATTTGAATAGGTCTCATCGTAGTGATGTTGGTAAGTTGCACATAAAAGCGATTATTGATCGTCAAAAAAAGCTGCTTAATATTCCAGGTGATTACAAGCTTGCTATTGTGCCTGGATCAGCTACTGGGGCTATGGAAATGGCAATGTGGTCTTTGCTTGGTAGCGGACCAGTTGATGTGCATGTAATGGATGTTTTTAGCAAAATTTGGGCAGATGACATTGTGAATCAGCTTAAAATAGATGCTGATATTATTGAGGCAGAATACGGTACACTACCACCGCTTAAACATAACCCAGATAATGATTTGGTGCTTACACTTAGTGCTACAACTACGGGGGTTGCGTATCAAGATGCCAATTGGATAAAGCCTGAGCGTA
>CANMNU010000028.1 GCA_947499175.1 Alphaproteobacteria bacterium | reverse complement strand
GCGGCAGCCCTAAAGCTGTCCTGTCTGCAATTCGTTCAAAGCTAATCCTACTCTACAAAACAGCTGCTTTTTCTCAGTTCGATCCTAACGATCAAGATCTCCTCAAGCCAACTGTTTATTCTTTATAACACAGCTTAAAGATATAAGATTTCAACTCCACTTAAGCTACCAGATGAATTGCCATTGGCGCAAAAAATTTTAAAACTTATGGAATTAGCGGTTAAAAACATTGATGCTGTAGGCATTGCTGCCCCACAAATTGGAATTTTAAAACGTATTATTATGTTTGAAGTTCCAGCCCAACATCCACGCTATAAAATCAATAATGCAACTATTCCCATGCATGTACTAATTAACCCAAAATATAAACCAATTAGTGATGAGCAAAACCTGGAATGGGAAGCTTGCCTTTCCGTTCCTGGAATGATGGGCCAAGTTCCACGTTTTACCAATATTGAATATGAATATACTGATCTTTTTGGCAAATATCACGTTCGCGAGGCGTCAAATTTTCATGCAAGAGTAGTGCAACACGAACTTGACCACCTTGATGGAATTTTATACCCATTACTTATTCAAAATCGTCAAACTTTTGGTTTTCGTGAAGAAATTATGGAATCTGAATTGTTTTTAGAAAGCAGAAAATAGCAACTGTAAAATAAGTAACAATTTTAGTGCCCATTTTTCAAAAACTATTCACTTTGCATTTTAACTAATTATTAAAATTTTCTTGATAGAATTTAATTAGTCAAATGATTTGGGAAAAGTTATGTTATTAAAATTAAGTATTGGTTTATTAATTGGAATATCTGTAATTTATGTAATAGATAGAATTTATTTTGATTCAAATGGTATTCAATGGTCTAACGAGAAAATTCGCAGTGATGTTGGGCATGTCCATGTGAATAGCCGAGTTCATGGTGATGCTTCTGAGAATGTTGCTTACGATGATGTGTCTCGCAGTTTGCAAGAAAATCCAGAAAAGAAAATTCAAGAAAATAAATAAAAATTAATTTCTTCGGGGCGACTTTTTTATTAAGGTAAAAGCCTAGCAAAGAGTGACACCTTTTAATTAAACTAGCAATTAATCAAAATTATCTTGCGAAAGTTAACTATATTGGTTGATACTACCACCATCACTTTTTTAAGTATTGAAAATTATGTCAAAAATTACTACTGAGTCTGAACCATCTTTTAGCATCATTGGTCAAGGAATTCGTGACTTGTCATTTGAAAATTTAATAGATTTTAATAACATCAGCGATAAACAACCTGAAATAAATATTGGAATCGAAGCTGATGGTAAAAAACTTAATGATGATACCTATGAAGTAAGTTTGAGGATTAATGCAGAAGCAACACACGGTGATAAAACCCTATTTTTACTTGAGCTTGAATATATTGGCTTATGCCAAATTAAAAATGTTCAAGAGGAAATGATACCTGGATTGTTGATGGTGCAAACTCCATCTATGTTATTTCCATTTGCACGCCAAATTGTCGCAGATACCACTAGCAATGCAGGATTTCCACCATTATTTTTACAACCTGTGGATTTTGCAGCACTTTATCACAATAATCAACATGCTAATAGCAACGTTGTGGGAAATGCCTAAATGATGATAAAACGCTCGGTAGTGGTGCAAGGGCACGCTACCAGCGTGCGACTTGAACCCGAATTTTGGCAAGTGATCGACGATCACTGCAAACAGAAAAATACCAACCTTAGCCAACTCATTATTTCTTTAGAGAAACAGCAAAATTCCAAAACTAACCTAACCAGTTTACTGCGAGTATTTTGTCTAAATAACGCAAGTAAACATCTTTAAAATACAAACTAACGCACAGCATGCTTCTTACCACTAATATTTAACATTATAACTATTAAACCACCAACAGCTGCTGCCAATGGAATAATCAGCAAAGATTTTTGGTATGATTCAACATCATATTGGCGAATGCCGTTATCAGTTAAGCATGTCCAGAACATGTCCATAGCCCAGCCAATTGTGCTATGAAAGAATGACCCGCCTAGCATGTTAATACAGTTCAAAAAAGCCACGGTGACACCAAGCATAGCAGGCGTTACCATTTCACTACCACTTGCAAAAACTAAAACCTGGTAACAGCATAAAATTCCAACCACAAAAAACAGGAATGATAAAAAATAAGTATTTGAAAGATCTTTACCAAACAACAGATACACGAAAGCCAAAACCATACCTACACTGCACCCTGTGATTACAGTATAATTGCCAAAACGTTTTGCAATTGATGCAAGCAACGGTCCACCAAACAGCATTCCAACAAAAATGCAAGAAACTATTCCAGCAGCATCTGCTTTATTCAAATTAATTGCAGCAATTAGATAATTAACCCCCCAAACATCAGCAAAACCTTCAAGAGGACCTACCATCAATAAATTAGCTATTGCTAATAACCAAATCGCTGGTGACTTTAGCAATTTAACAAAATCGTGCAAGCAAATAGGGTGTTCTTTTTTTTCACCTGTGCTGCTTGTTTTTAAAAATAGTAGCGTCAATAGACCAATGATAATGCTCACTAATGCCAAATAATCAGCCACAAACTGCCAGCCAAAATTTTCTACCATTAAACTAACAGGCTTACCACCATAAATTGCACCAAGCAAACCAACCGTAAACGAAAATCCAACCATGCGAGCATAGTATTGACTACCAAACCATTGAGAAATTACTTTAGATGTTGCCAAAAAACCAGCAGCAGAACCAGCTCCCACTAGAAATCTACTTAGTAATGCCAAATGCCAGTTAGTAGTATAAGTAAATAATAATGTAGCCAGACCACAAGTAAAAGCACAAATGAACACTATATATCTTGCTCCATAACGGTCAAGCAATACAGCAATAGGCAATTGCATACCAGCGTATCCGTAATAATAAATTGAAGCAAGCAAACCAAAACCAGTGGCATCAATTTGAAATTGCTGCATAATTTGCTGCATCATTAAGCTTGGCCAAAGCCGCAAAATAAACTGATAGGCGAAAAACGCTAAGGGAAATATCCACATTGCGTAAGGCAAAATTCTTTTAGGCATAATAATCCTTAAATTTTAAAGAGTGATTTTTTAAATTGCAAAAACAGGGCGTGAAAAAAGTACTGGCGGTTATCCGCCAATAATAATACAAATAATTCTGATAGCTTGTGGTTGAATAAAGCTCATCTGCCCTGTTAACCCTCTTTGGATTATTATTTTACTCAAGTTAATTTTAACAAATTAAAAAAAAATAAGCAAATTTAAAAAAGCAACTTTACTTACAATCTTTCCATATTGCCCCAAATACAGCACTAATTACCGCAGCCGCTGGAAGTGCCAGGACAATTCCTAAAAAACCAAACCAGGTAGTGCCTGCTAAAAGGCTAAACAAAATCCACACTGGGTGCACACCAATGCGTCCGCCAATGAAACGTGGTGTCAAAAAATTACCTTCAATTGATTGAACAATTAAAAATACTAAGGCGATAGTGAGCAAAGGGTTCCAGGTGCCACTTGCACTTAGATGAATCAACATACTAAGTAAAAATCCAATTAAAGCCCCCACATAGGGGATAAAAGACATAAAACCGGTGAATATGCCAACAAAAACAGCATTTTTAAGTCCAACGATACTTAGCCCAATCGCGTACAAAATCGCCAAAATAATGCATACTAACATTTGCCCACGCGCATAACTGGAAAGGTTAGCATCAACCACTTGAGCATTATCAATTATTTTAGATGCATACTTTTTTGGCAAAAGTTTTTTAGTGCATTCAAGCACAAATGGCCAATCTTTGAGTAAGTAAAACATTACCACCGGCGTTAACACCACCAAAGAAACTACGTTAGCAATGGCCAAACCATTGCTTAAAATTTTTATAATGAATTGCACCACCCATGTCATAATACTGCCAAATTGTCCACTAAGCTGAGTTTTAATTTGAGCAATGTCTTCAGGTGGCAAACGTTCGGCAGCAAAATCAAGAATTGGGTTAATTATGCTATAAAAGTGATGCACCAAAGTTGGCATGTTTTGCGACAATAAAATAAATTCATTGTGTAAAAATGGTATGGCTACCATCATTAACAAACCTAAAAACAAAAGAACAGCAGTAATTATAACCAAGGCACCGATACCCCTGGGAATACGCAGTCTAGCAAGCCATGTAACAGGGCAATTTAAAATATAAGCACCAATTAAACCAGCGATGAATGGTACTAAAATATTGCCCAAGCTATACAGCCCAAAACTTACTAACAGAACTGCACAAAGAGTTATTACAACAGAATTTTTCATTATTTAGCCTGCTACAAGTTCTTAATTTTCACCTCTAGTGCATCATCATTTTGGGTTAAAAGCAAATGGTCACCAGTTTTAACCGTGCCTTCCAAGATTTTTAATGCCAAAGGATCCTGGACGGTACGCTGAATTACTCGTTTCAATGGACGTGCACCGTATACTGGATCATAACCAGCTTCTGCAAGCCACGTAATAGCTGTTTTTTCCCATGTTAAACTTAGCTGACGATCTTCTAAACGTTTAACTAAACTTTTTAGTTGTATTTCAACAATTTGGGCCATATCTGATTTTTGTAAACGGTTAAAAATGAGTATTTCATCTAAGCGATTCAAAAATTCAGGACGGAAAGCTTCACGCACAGCTGCCATAACTTGGTCACGTACCTTGGGAACAATTATATTTTCGCCATCCGGTTGGTGCACTAGGGCATTAGAACCTAAGTTTGATGTTAGAATTATAATTGAATTTTTAAAATCAACTTTTCTCCCTTGAGAATCAGTCAAATGGCCATCATCAAGAACCTGCAAAAGAATGTTAAATACATCTCGATGCGCTTTTTCAACCTCATCAAACAAAATTACGGAATAAGGACGTCTGCGAATAGCTTCAGTCAGCTCCCCTCCTTGTTCATAACCAACATAACCTGGAGGAGCACCAATTAGCCGCGCTACACTATGCTTTTCCATATATTCAGACATATCAATGCGCACCAGGTTTGATTCATCATCAAACAAAAATTCAGCCAACGCTTTGCAAACTTCAGTTTTACCCACTCCAGTTGGACCTAAAAATAGAAATGAACCCATGGGACGATTGGGGTCTTGCAATCCAGCACGTGAACGCCTTACCGCATTACCAATTGCTTGGATCGCTTCATTTTGACCTATTACTCGATGATGCAAACATTCTTCAATTTTTAAAAGTTTAGATTTTTCACCTTCCAACATTTTTTCAACTGGAATACCAGTCCAACGTGCCACCACCAAAGCAATATCTTCAGCCGTAATTTGTTCTTGCACGCTAGCTTTATTACCTGTTTCCTGAAATGTATCTAGCTTTGCTTGTAAGTTTGGAATTTTGCCATACATAATTTCACTAGCTGTTGTTAGATCACCACGACGTTGGGCAATTTCCGCATCTGATCTTAATTTATCAATTTCTGCTTTTATACGCCGAGTTTCAGCAATTGATTGCTTATCTTGCTGCCATACTTTAGAAAGTTCCTGTGATTTACTCTCCAACTCTTTAAGCTCAACATCTAATTTTTCAAGACGCTCTTTAGAGGCGGAATCAGTTTCTTTTTTAAGAGCCTCGCGCTCTATTTTTAATTGAATAATTCTACGGTCTAATTCGTCAATATCTTCTGGTTTAGAATCTACTATCATACGCAAACGACTTGCCGCTTCATCCATAAGGTCAATTGCCTTATCTGGCAAAAAACGATCACTGATATAGCGGTTAGAATAAGTGCATGCTGCAACTATTGCACTATCACTAATGCGAATACCATGATGCAGTTCATATTTTTCCTTAAGACCACGCAAAATTGAGATACTATCCTCAACAGTTGGCTCTTCAACCATCACTGGTTGAAAACGCCGAGCTAAAGCTGGATCCTTTTCAATATGCATGCGATATTCATCAAGAGTTGTGGCTCCTATACAATGCAATTCCCCGCGAGCCAAAGCTGGCTTTAGCATATTTGAAGCATCCATTGCGCCATCAGCTTTACCTGCACCAACAAGAGTATGTAACTCATCAATAAATAAAATAACTTCAGCACCAACAGTTGTAATTTCTTTAAGTACAGCCTTTAAACGTTCCTCAAAATCACCGCGAAATTTAGCACCAGCTAACAATGCACCTAGATCAAGTGACATTAACCTAGTATTTTTGATAGATTCTGGCACATCACCATTAACAATACGTAAGGCCAACCCCTCAACTATGGCAGTTTTACCAACTCCAGGCTCACCAATTAATACCGGATTATTTTTAGTGCGACGGGTCAATACTTGAACGGTTCTGCGAATTTCTTCATCACGACCAATTACCGGATCAAGTTTACCTTTTCTAGCGAGATCGGTTAAATCATGGGCGTATTTTTCTAAAGCTTGCAGATTTTCATCAGCTGTTTGAGTATCCATACTTTGGCCCTTTCGCATATCGTTAATTATTAAATTAAATTTTGAGGCAGTAATATTGTGTTTTTCAAAAAAAGTTTTGGTAGGCGCAATAGTGCACATGGCAAGCATAACCATATCAACGCCCGTGTATTTATCTTGAATTTTTTTAGCATTAGTTTCGGCAAGTTCAATAATTTGCGCTAACTCTACCGAAAGGTAAATTTGCCCAGCCACCCCGGTTACTTTGGGTTGACGCTTAATTTCAGCAGCGCAATCGCTAGCAAAAGTAGTTAGGTCAACCCCAGCTTTTTCAAGCAACCTTACAGCTAAATCATTAGACGGTTGCAATAACGCTTGCAGTAGGTGCCACGGTATCAACTGCTGGTGCTGGTTTGCTATTGCGAGTAGCTGGCCCTTTTGCAGGGATTGCTGCATCGATTGGGTAAACATTTCGGGATTCATTTTGCCCCTCCATAGCTTCTCGTTGTACTTTTTCAGCAGCTACGCGTTCCTGTGCAATACGCTCTTGCAAACGCTCATTCAACAAACGTTGATAATGATCAGCATGCTGATGAAAGCCTTCAGCTGCTACTCTATCACCAGATGATAGCATTTCGCGAGCTAAATTATTAAATTTATCGACAAATTGCCTAATAAATTGTGCGTTATGGCGACACCTTGTGTCGATTTTATCGATATCAATCGCTAAATTATTAAAATTATCTTGTGGCACATTAGGCCTGTGCCTACCCTTTACTCTGGGTTTACGTGCATTATGCATTTTCATTGTCAATTTAATAACCACTTACAAAATTTGGAAAAATTTACAATCGCTTTTATACTTTTAAACACGCGATTTTAACTATTACGCTATAGCGCAGATTATATCTTAATGATTCAATTTTTAATTGCCAAGCTTTTTTTTATAATTTTTAAAAATACCTCATAGAATAATTCCAACACCCCACCCCCTTGCCCGTTAATTTTGGCCAGCGTATTATTCATCAAAACTAAAGTTAAAGTAAGAATCCGTGGACCGCTCCCGAGCCGAAAAAGAGCTAGAACGACTAGCAAAGCTAATTGCTTATCATGATTATTGTTATTATACCATTGCGAGCCCGGAACTAAGTGATGCGCAATACGATGCCTTAAGGCGACAAAATCAAGATCTTGAAGCACAGTTTCCAGATTTGCGCCGGATGGATAGTCCAAGCCACCGGATTGGATCCCCAATCTCTTCCCAATTTGATAAGGTTAAGCATCGTAAACAAATGCTTTCATTAGACAATGTTTTCAACGAAAAAGAATTCTTAGACTTTCAAAAAAAATTACGCCGCTTTTTAAAAATGCCAGAAGATTTTTCAATACCAATGATAGCTGAACCTAAAATTGATGGATTATCAGCAAGTCTGCATTACCAAGATGGCCAGTTTGCTTTAGGTGCGACTCGAGGTGATGGCCAAGAAGGTGAGAATATCACGGCTAATTTACGTACAATTAAAGATTTAACACTTTGCTTGCTTGGTGATACTTTTCCCAAAAGCCTAGAAATTCGCGGCGAAGTTTACATGACAATTAATGATTTTGAAGCACTAAATGAAAGTCGCAAACAACAAAATGAACCTTGCTTTGCTAACCCACGTAATGCTGCCGCAGGATCACTACGACAACTTGACTCAACAGTTACAGCGTCGCGTCCAATTCATTTTTTTGCTTACTATGCGCAAAATCTTGAAGGAAATTTGACCCAAACTCACAGTGAATTATTAGAAAAGCTTCAAACATGGGGGTTTGCTATAAACCCTTATTACAAGCTATGTAATGACTTTTCACAAATGCTTACATATTATCAAGATATGCAAGAAACCAGGAAAAACCTTAACTATGAAATTGATGGATTAGTTTTTAAAGTTAATGATTTAATGTTGCAAGAACGCCTGGGAGTGGTTGGAAGATCACCTAGGCACTCAATTGCTTTTAAATTTGCCGCAGAACAAGCTGAAACGATTATAGAGGATATCATTTTACAAGTAGGAAGAACGGGTGTAATCACACCCGTTGCAGTTTTACGGCCTGTAATTGTTGGTGGAGTTACAGTTAGCCGAGCAACATTACACAATGAAGAAGAGATTCGCCGTAAAGATATTCGCATTAATGATGCCGTCGTTGTTCAACGAGCTGGAGATGTTATTCCACAAATCGTTAGAGTGCTTGAAAATAAACGCCCAGACACTTCACAAATTTATAATTTCACTGACAACTGTCCTTGCTGTAATTCTAATTTACACAAAACTCCTGGACAAATAGCAAAACGCTGCTTAAATGGCTTCAGTTGCGAAGACCAAGCTATTCAACGAATTATTCATTTTGTCAGTCGTGATGCCTTAAATATTGATGGATTAGGAGAAAGACATATTGCCAGATTTTATGGTCTAGGTTTAATTGCATCACCAGTTGATATTTTCACCCTGGAAGAGCGCAACAAGTCATTTAATGAGAAAATTGAAAATTGGGAAGGCTGGGGCAACCAATCAACCCAAAACTTGTGGAACGCTATTAATAGGGTTCGTACCATGCCTTTAGACCGCCTAATTTATGCCCTTGGAATACCACAAATTGGCCAAAATACAGCAAAGTTATTAGCCAAACACTACACTAAATTTGAAAATTTTTTAAAAAGCATTGTTGCTGTCAATCAAAATGGTACAAATGTTGATAAAGAACTTACAAAAATTGAAGGAATAGGCCATGGTATGGCCAGAGATATTATTGATTTTTTTCAACAAAAACACAATCTGCAAATGGTTGAAGGCTTGCTGCAACATATTACCGTGCTTGCCTGTAAAATTTCTGATAATTTGCCATTCAGTGGAAAAACAATAGTATTTACAGGCTCTCTTGAGCACATTAGTCGCGGTGAGGCAAAATTTCAGGCAGAAAAACTTGGGGCAAAAGTTGCTAGTGTAGTATCAGCACAAACAACTTTTGTTGTAGCCGGAAAAGATGCCGGACAAAAGTTAAAAGCTGCAATTAACCTAAAGGTTGAAGTGATTAATGAAATTACTTGGCAAAAAATGGTTGAAAATGCCAACTTGTAGCACTAAAGTAAACCAAAAACCAATTGCCCAAGCTACCAAAAATGGCAGCTGTTCTTTTTTCAATATACTTATTACTAACAAAGCAATGGATGTTATTAAGCAATAAAAGGAAAAAATTGGCAGGGTAAAATAACCAGCACCCAAGCTAAATGTTGCAATATCAATGATTTGAATACGCCCAGGGCGGAACAAAAGGTAGCCGTAGAGTAAGGTAAACATAGCAATGGCTAAATAAATATTTTTAACACCAACGGCAAGTACTGCTAAGTTTAGTAAAGACAACCAAAGGTTAACCCTCCTCCAACGCCAGTCCTGAAAAGCTAAAACTACCGTTATAGGAATCAACAAATATAACATTATTAAGGTTGTAGCCTTTTAGCACGCATTTTTTCTAAAATTTCTGACAGACGGCCCTTTAGCTGGGATTTTACAGTATTTTTGCAATCATCTGAAAAAGTAGTCCAATTTTTAATTTCTTCAATATTTCTTCCGCAACCAATGCAAAGTTTATCTTCGTTGAGAGTACAAATTCTTACACAGGGAGATTGCTCCATGGTAAAGCTCCTTTTTCCTGTAATATCTTTAGAATTTCCCTATGCACTTCGCGTGGATGCATTTTAGCGTCTAATACTGTGCACCTTTTTTGATTTTTTTTAGCAATTTCTAAAAAACCAACACGAAGGCGCTTATGAAAAGTAATATCCATAGCTTCAAATCTGCCTTCAACAACGGCATCTCCTGACATGCGTGAATTTGCCCGTTTAAGACCAACATTAACATCAAGGTCAAAAATAAAAGTAAAGTCAGGAACCGTATCACCAACAATGTGTGAGTATAATAATTGCAAAAAATCCTTGTTAACACCACGGCCATACCCTTGGTATGCAACGGTTGAATCGGCAAAACGATCACACAACACCCATTTCCCATAATCAAGTGCAGGCTTAATTGTATTTTGCCAATGGTCAGCTCTTGCTGCATACATCAGCAAAACCTCGCTCATGGTTGACCAACGATCAACTGAGCCAGTAACCAATAAGTTACGAATAATCTCTGCACCAGGGCTTCCACCTGGTTCTCGGGTCAAAATTACATCAATCCCTGATTTCTTTAAGTTATCAGCCAGAATTAAAGCCTGAGTGCTTTTTCCTGTACCTTCACCACCTTCAAAGGTAACAAACATAAAATCTCCATTCACCTAACTTTATCGGTTCTATAAAAATTATTCCAGATAATATCTGTAATCAAAAAAAATATTACAGCAAATTTACGATATTTTAATACATTTCTTATAGTCTTAAATTAAAGTTCAATAGGTATTTTTATGAAAAAATTTTATTTAGTTTTATTAGCCATGGTTTTACCGTTTTTAACGGCTGATTTACGTGCCGCAACGCATTCGCAGCCAAAAAATAAAACTGCGACTAAAGGAAAACCTGCAGCTAATAAAGGAAAAACTTCTGTGCACAGTAATAGCACTAAATCAACCACTCATAAGGGCAAGAAAAGTATAGCTCACGCTGCTGCTGGCACAAAATCACCTGCATCACGTGGTAGCAAGCAAAATGCTCTTAATCCTGGTGGCTCCAGACGTGGAGTGAACTCTTCACGTGGTGGAGGAAACCCACCTATTGATGGTGAAGTAAAAGATATAGAGCAAATTTTAACAACCTTAGAGCAAAAAATAGATAACTTAACTAGTGAAGTGAGTAATTTAAATGGAGAAATAACCTCTCTGCAAGAAAACATGAATGGTGAAGCAAGTATTAATAACCAAGATATCGGTTACGATGATTATGATGACGATAATCAAGATTATGAAAGTGAAGAGTATGATGAAGAGGGTGGTGACCCAAGTTATGCAAACAATGGATATTATTAAAAATAATAACACTTTTGTTTAACAAAAAATCCTCCGTAGCTTACAGAGGATTTTTTGTGATCGACAGCTACGAGAATTTAGGCTAGAAATATGTATAAGGCGGGCGCCTAGCTCAGATGGTAGAGCAGCTGACTCTTAATCAGCGGGTCGTAGGTTCGATTCCTACGGCGCCCACCAATCTCAGTAAGGGTTTAAGAGGTTTTTGAAATCATCTCAAATCATCCCGGGTCACACGGGGGTCACATTACAAAAGAATCTGACACCTAAATCTTGCTTAAAAATAATTTTGATTCCCAAGATGGGGGCTAGGGGGCGGTGGGGGTATCAAGTCATACAGATTACGGGGTATGGGGTATATATCAAGCGCTCGGTATCCAGTAGCAAATATTTTTTCTATGGAAAATTTATTTCCAATCAATCATTAGAGTGATTCTCAGACTCACGTATTGTGAAAAATGGGGTTTGAAATCTTTAAAGTCAAGTTATTGCAGGGTTTTCCAGTAGTCATATTCAAACCACTCAAAAAAAGCGGCGGTGGTTTGATGAAAAAAGAAATTGGTTTGAACAAGCATAATATAATGGTTGCGAAAACCCAAATTCAAATCTCTTCTTTAAACATGATTTTAGGCCTATAAAAATTAATCAATACATATTTACATCAAAAATACAGTAAATCTCTGTATAGCTCTTATTTCGATGTTTGTGTTGACTTTACTATTGTTCACATTTTTTGCTTTTATTTTTTATCGCTTGCATCTTATTCTCAGTAAGCCTAGGTTAAAGGCAATTGTGGTAGAGCATAGTACGTTATGTTTTTAATTGCATCTTTTAATGACTTGCTAGTGGCCACGCCATTTTCAATTAAATTATCTAGCATCAAAACTAATTCACCAAAAAATTTCATCCCCTAAAATCATGGAGTAGTCATCATGCTTAAGCGTATTATTTGTCGCTTTCTAATTGCTTCCCAGATTTATGGCAATATCTTCCAAGGCGTAGCGCACGCCGCTGATTTGGCGGATAACAATGGGATTCGCAATCATATCCACTTGGCAAGTTTCATTGATCAAACGGGAAATAGACGTTTAGCCTTGGGAACTGATGATGAAGATGGAAGGTTCACATTTCTAAAATCCATTGATGTTCCATCAAGCGATACTTTGGATTTACCCATCAAAAAGGTCTCGACTGAATTATTAGATGGAATTTCGGATACCACCTCTGTTAATGGTGATGACGAAGATGATGATAATCCAATCCTAGGTTCAGACGATGGTTCGTCAACTACCGCCTCGATTGGTGGTAAAGGTTATTTCAAATCAAAAACGATTGTTTATGAACCACAAGGCAATTGCCTAACTCTGCAAGGTTTAAAAATTTACATAGATCATGATGGCGCAATGAGACTCGAGGGTCGTCAAAATCTTGAGCAAGATAACCATCGTAAACCAATCTTTTTAAGTAGTGATGAGTCAATCACCCTAGATGGTGTTATGGCCCATGAGTTGATACTTAATGCGCCTCAACTTAACAATTACAACAAGTCTCTAATTGGCCATCTTGGTATTGGCAGCAATGAGAGTCACTTCACTAACTTTGGCGACATGACAATTATCAATCTAGCCGAGGGTCGTGCTTTTGAAGTAATGGATAACCATCGGGTAATGACAATAACTCAAGGTAATGTTAAAGCTAAAACCTTTAGCAACTTTTGTGCTTTTGCGATAAATCAAGGTTCCTTACTGGTAAATAATGGTACTAACAGAGGGCCGTTAAAGGTTGATAGCCTGGAAGTTGTAACAGACTTTACCAATGAGGAAGATGGTAAAATCATAACCTCATTAGTTTCAGGGACTGGCAAAATTGACAACCTGGGAACCCTAGAAACTGACGGTTTGCTTAAGTTGGACATTAACCAATTTATTAATCAAGGTTTGATCAAAGCCCAAGCTCTGAATGGCTCGACGGAGTTGCAAAGGTTTATTAATTATGAAGAAGCGAGTGTTGAGGTTGTCCAAGCTTTAGGCTTTGCTGATGTTACTAATTTAATAAATGCTGGCACCATCGAAGCCCAATCACTTGACCTTAACTCAGACCACAATACCCTTTTAAAATCAGGAATTTTTAGAGCTCCAAGCATTACTTTAACTGGGGTTAATCCCTTTACCAATCATGGCCAGATTCTTGCCAATCAAAAACTTGAGCTCAATCTGCCTGAGTTTACCAACCTGCAAAGAGTTGAATCTCCATCAATCGATGTTTCCCAAGTGACAAAGCTGACCAACGCTAAAAAGGCAGTTATTGACGCTCAAGGGAGTGACCTGAGCT
>CANMNU010000027.1 GCA_947499175.1 Alphaproteobacteria bacterium | reverse complement strand
GGATCTAAAGAATCTGCTAACACCATACAATTTATAAGTACAGCCTGTTTTGCAGCTCATGTAACTTTGATTGGTTTTGCTAGATGTAGTGCCAGAGAAGAAGATCAAAGAGAAAGTCAGCTCAAGAGCTTAGCTGATGCTGTTGGTTTTACGGTAATACCTTTGGAACCTAAGATATCTGATGATGAAGATCTTGAAAAAAATTCATCACAAAATAAATAAGTAATTTGGTTTTAACGCAAAATCGCCCCAATTTTAGCTGCAGAACTAATCACGGCATCATGAACCTGGTTGAGGGAGGCTTCATCCAGGGTTTTATCTGCTGGCTGTAACGTTACCGAAATTGCTAGTGATTTTTTGCCTTGTTCAACATGGGGGCCTTGATAAAAATCAAAGACATCAACTTTACTAATTAAGTCGCTGGCTTTTTCAACAGCTTTAATTAATTTTTCAGCAGCAATTGAGGTGTCCAAAACAAAGGCAAAATCACGTCGTGCTGGTGTTAGGTTGGACAGGGTGATCTGTGCTTTTCTAACTTTTGATGGTGGTAAACTGTCAGTGAAAATTTCAAAAGCTACAGCATTTATACCATTAGCAATTTCTGGGTGAATTTCACCAAAATATGCCAAGGTACGATTTCCTTGCTTTATTGAACCTTTGCGTCCTGGGTGGTAATAGTTTGGAGCATCGTTTGATATTTGCGTATTTGTTTCTACAATACCTAAATTTTTCAGTGAAGCCAAAACATCGGTCTTAACATCAAAAATATCAAAAGTGCGAGTTGTTGCTAGCCAATGTTTGTCTTGATTGTTACCAAAACGTAAACCGCTAATACAACTCATTTGCTTGTTAGTTAAATTAGACCCATATACAGGTGCAATTTCAAAAATAGCGCCATTAACACGTGCATTTGCATTATTAAAATTAGCAATTTTTAAAAGTGAGGCCACTAACGATGGGCGCATTACTGATAAATCTTCACTGATAGGATTAGCAATGTGCACTAAATTTTCAGGTGTTTCACTAAATTTTAATGCGATGCCCTTGTCAAGAAAAGACCAATTCAAAGTTTCTAAAAATCCACGATTTACCAAGTGTTGGCGTGCTTGTGTTTCACGAGATGTAACTCGATTTACTGGCAGTAGTGGCAACGATTGAGCTGGTATTTTTGCATAGCCTTTAATACGGGCGATTTCTTCAATTAAGTCTTCAGGTATTTTTAAATCATGGCGCCAAGTTGGTGGGGTCACTTCAAGCAAAGCACCATGATCAACAGTACAACCTAAGCTTTTTAATATGCTGATTATTTCTGAAACATCCACCTTTAGGCCTAAACATTTTTGTACGTGGCTAGGGTCTAATGAGATGTTGATTTGATTAGCATGGCCTACCATGTGAAATTTTACGGCAGGAGTGCCACCAAATTGTTCAACTATCATTTGAGTTGCCATATCAAGGCAAGGCAATACCATAGCAGCATCAACCCCGCGTTCAAAACGCATGCGCGAATCTGAAGTTAAGTTTAAACGTTGACCAGTTTTGGCAATGGCTACTTGGTCAAAAACAGCAGCTTCTAATAATATATTAGTGGTATGTTCATCAACTGCAGTGTCACGTCCGCCCATGATGCCAGCTAGTGATATAACACCGGAATCATCGGCTATTACAACCATGCCTTCGCTTAAAATGTAATCTTGATCATTGATTGCGTTTAAGACTTCTCCAGCTATTGATTCTCGCACAACTAAGTTGCCTTTTATTTTGTCGGCATCAAAAACGTGCATTGGTCGACCTAACCCAATGCAAAAATAATTAGTTATATCAACTAAACCACTGATTGGCTTTTGCCCTGCGCGGGTTAGTAAGTCTTGTATAGACGGCGATGAGTCAGCATTTTTTACGCCTGTAATTAAGCGTAAGGCGAATTGTGTACATAAAGGTGTTGTTATTGAAGCAATTGGAGTGGTGCCATGTTCACTGATGACAACAGTTTCTGGGGTTTTTAAAACGCCTATGCCTGCTGTGGCTAAATCCCTGGCAATGCCATATACACCAAAGCAATCACCACGGTTTGGAGTTATTGCTACATCAAACACTGCATCAATTTTAATAATATCATTCAATGGGGTGCCAGGTTTATGGCTGCTGCCTAAATCCATAATGCCATCAGCATTTTCGCCTAATAGCAGCTCGCGTGATGAGCACAACATGCCGCAACTTTCTATGCCGCGAATTTTACCTTTTTTAATTGGCTCGCCTGTGTTTGGGATAACTGTATTTACAGCCGCAAATGCTACTCCCATGTTCTGAACTACATTTGATGCTCCGCAAACAACTTGAATGAGTTCACCACCGGCATCAACTCTGCATAAAGACAATCTGTCAGCATCAGGGTGTTTTTCTTTTTCAACGACGCGTGCATAAACAAAGCCACTAAGTGCAACGCTAGGGTCATTTAAAGATTCAACTTCAAGTCCGAGTTCAACTAGCTTTTCTGCTATTGCAGTTGGTGTGGCTTGGGTATTTAAATATTGTTTTAGCCAATTTAGTGAAAATTTCATGTTATGTTCTTACCACTTGATATTTTGTACCTTATTAAAATTTTTGTGGTATGTATACAGCCACACGTACCATCACGCCTTTAATAATTAGGTTAGGCCACCCGCATAGTGCCATCTATAACAGATTCATAATTGCCAAATGCATAAAAATTTGCAATATCTAATTATAACTCAACATCCACAAAATTTTATAAAAGAAACTTGAAAACTCGCATTTTAATGTCTATATATTGGGTACACTCTGCGCTATAGGAATAACCATATTATGAAATTTGGATACACAATAATTTTTGTTGAGAATTTAGAAGCTACTTTAGCCTTTTACGAAGAAGCTTTTGGCTTTAAAACTAAGTTTTTAGCTGATAGCAAGTTGTATGGGGAATTAGATACAGGATCTTCTACTACATTAGCATTTTGCATGGAAAGTTTTGCAGAGACTCAAGAGATTACTTTTTCAAGAAATCGCGTAGCTCAGTCTCCGGCTGGAATCGAAATAGCATTCGTAACGGATGATGTTGATGCTGCATTTCAAAAGGCCGTTGATGCTGGTGCTATTCCTCTTAAGGAGCCTCAACATACACATTGGGGACAACGCGTTGCCAGCGTTTTAGATAAAAATGGCGTGCTTGTGGAATTATGTAGCCCACTAGGCTAATTCAAAAACTTCTCATCATGATATCTAAGTTATGCTCCCAAATCCGTGCATATCAAGCCAACGGGTATCACCTTCGTAAAATGCCCTGATATCATTAATGCCATATTTAAGCATAGCAAATCTTTCCATTCCCATGCCAAAAGCAAAACCTTGATATTTTGTGGAATCAATACCGCAATTAGCTAAAACTGTTGGATGCATCATTCCGCAGCCTAGAACTTCAAGCCATTTGCCGTTACCCCAGCCAATATCGACCTCTGCAGATGGTTCGGTAAATGGAAAAAAGCTTGGACGAAACCGTAATTTTAAATTAGGGTCTTCAAAAAACCAACGGCAAAAATCAATAATTGTACCTTTAAGGTGACCAAAATTAATGCCTTCTTCTATAACAACCCCTTCCATTTGGTGAAACATTGGGGTGTGGGTGGCGTCATAGTCACTGCGAAAGGTTCGTCCTGGAGACAGAAACCGAATCGGTGGTTTGTGTTTACGTAATGTACGAATTTCCATAGGGGAGGTATGAGTGCGCAAAACTTCATCGGAACCTTCAATGTAAAACGTATCATGGCTTTGCCTTGCAGGATGATGTGCTGGAATATTCAAGGCATCAAAATTAAGTTCTTGGGTTTCAATGTGTGGTCCATCAAAGACCTGAAACCCTATTTGGGAAAAGTATTTAGTAATATCAGCGATGACTTTAGAAATAGGGTGAAACTTGCCAACCATTTCAGGGCGTGGTGGCAAAGTGATATCAATTTTTTCATTGGTCAGGCGTAATTTTAATGCTTGTTGTTCAAGTGATATTTTTTTTTCATCAATAGATGATGTGAACAGGTCTTTTAGTGCATTGATTTGGGCACCTTTGGTTTTGCGTTCTTCGGGTGCTAAAGTGCCTAAAGCTTTAAGTTGCTGAGTTATTAACCCGTTTTTTCCTAAAAGTTGTACTCTTAATTCATCTAGCACCTTAAGGTCTTGAGCTGAATTTATTTGTTGTAGCCATTCTTGTTGCATTTATTTTCCCTTTTCCCAGGTACCTTTTAAGGTTTGTTTCCACCAAACAACTTCATGACCATCTTGCCTGTATTTTTCCATACGTTCCATAGCATTTTGTACATTTTGTGAGTCATTACCATCGTAAATATCAAGTAAACGTTCATAATTAATGTTTTTAGCGTAAACTTGAGTTGTAATAACCAAAACCGTAGCACCAATTGGATTGTCATCACCTGTGGTTATCCAGATGGGTTGATGTGGTAAAAATTCGGCCGGGTCTTTACTGGTACCATGGGGCAAAAATCCCATAGTAGTATACGTCCACATGGCGCTATCGATTGCTTTTAATCGTTCTGCATTTTCAGTTTGTACTATAGCTTTAAGTCCACCCTCGTATACTTTTTCAAGAATGCGTGGCAAAGTTTTTTCCAATGTTGTGACAATTAGTTCATAAAAGGTTACTTGCACACGAATACCTTTAGATAACTTGAGAATTGTTCAAAAAACAACCAAAGATATTTATTTATCAGTTTTAACGATTTATTAATTTTTGTATGGTATACGTTTCCACCCCCGACCCCCGCCCATAATAGGGTGGGCCGCCCGCCTCGGCTCCAACCTTGCAACAGATATAGCTTCGCCAGTAGCATCTTTAAGGGCTTTAAAATGATGCCTTGAAGTAATATCTGAAGAGCGGCTCCTAATTTTGATAATAGCACTTTAATGGTTAAAAATAGCTTAATTCACTTAATGTAAAATACCGTTATTTCTATGCTTGATGCAAGCTGTTGCTTATATCATATTGGCGGAGCTTATCTATCATGGTTTCACATAAAACTATTAATGCTGCGATATTTGATATTTTTTAATAGGTTGTTTGTAGTTAAGTTAAGTAAAATTTTAAATTAAAAATTAACTAATTATTAATTTTTCATTGTCATTCTACAAAAGTAATCAATTTTTTATTTTTGGAGTAATTATGACTAGTAAGACTATTAAAAATCTTCTATTTACGCTTGCTTGTGGAGTTAGTATGGAATGCCATGCCATGGAAGAAAGCGTATTCGATAGTGTTGTAAATGAAAAATCACCAAGCAAACGTGTTTATGGACACCAATCGGATACAGGTCATAAAAGTCTTGAGTTCTTAAAGGAAACTTTAGGGGCAGATCATTTAAGCGCTGATCACCTTATTGTAAAATCTTTACAAACAGGAGTACTACCTTCTTCTGTTGATTTAACGCAAGGCTATCCTGACCCATTTGATCAAGGTCAACTTGGTTCGTGTACAGCGAATGCGCTTGTTGGAGTAACGCTTTTTGAGCTTCTAAGTTAAGCAAAAACAAATTCAGCAATCGATACAAGTATGAAATCAAGGATGTTTGTTTACTATAATGAACGTGCTATGGAAAATACTGTAGACACTGACGCTGGGGCCAGCCTTTCCGACGGTATCTCAGTGCTGCACACTCAAGGTGTATGTAACGAGACCGTGTGGCCATATGATGTAAGTAAATTTTCAGACAAACCAACTACAGAAGCATTTGATGATGCAAAAAATTGTGAGGAAGCAAATTACAATAGTACTTCAGCTACTCAAGATTTAAATCCAGCAGATACTGCTTCAGTTGAGCTAGATTTAAATGTCATAAAAACTATTTTGAGTGCAAATTGCCCGATTGTATGTGGAATTCAAGTTTATTCTGAGCTTGAATCACAAGATGTAGCTGATAGTGGAATTCTTCCAATGCCTTCAGATTCAAGTAATTCTCTAGGTGGTCATGCTATTGCTTTTGCTGGATATGATGATTCTAAGAATTCATTCTTAATGAGAAATTCATGGGGCACAAGTTGGGGTACAAGCGGAGCAAGCGGAGTAAGGGGCTACTTCTGGCTTCCTTATGATTATATGATGCAATATGGATCAGATCTTTGGAAGGTTGGTAGTATAACCGTTCTGTCTAATCCAGTTGATCCAATTGACTCAAGTGATTCTGACTAGGATAATACACAAGAAAATTATAAAAAAGTTAAAGAGGGATTGGAAAGTAAGTAATACTATTTGGGCTTTGTCATAAAAACACGCCCAAGAAAAATTATAATAACTTTTTAATAAAAAAAGGGAGCGCAAATGCTCTCTTTTTATTTAGCCGTAGTTCTTGATTATCATAATTTAAAGCTATACTAGTGGGCTGTCTATGATCATCCTATCCCGAATTGTGGTTTGAAACTAATCTGTAAGCAGTATATTCACTATGTTATTACTGATTTGGGCTATTCCTTCTATAGCTTCAAATTTTTTATTTTTCTTTTCAGATTTTATGTGAATTTCCCCTGTGGTTAGAATGACCGATATTGCTGCGTGATTTGGTTTAATACCTAATTTCCCGTGTAGTCCAGGCAAAATAACTTCATTGGCATAATCATCAAAAACAATTCTATCAATATAACGAATAATAACTTGCATCATTTGGCAATCATTGGGCCAATATCATTGCCACCTAAAATATGCATATGTAAATGCTGCACTTCTTGACGGCCATTAATTCCAGTATTCATGATTAAACGATACCCATTTTCTTTAAGATTTAAAATGTTAATGGTTTCATTAATTCCCTGCAAAAAACCTACTTGCTCTTCAGGACTTGCGTTTTGTGCAAAGTCGTGTGCATTAAGGTAATGCCCCGTTGGGATTACCTGTGCGTGTACATTTGCTTTGGGATTTATATCATTAAAACTTAAGAAATAATCTCCCCTGGCAATTTTTTTGCAAGGTATCTCACCTCTTAAAATTCTAGCAAAAATATTGTTAGTATCGTACATAAGACACCCCACTTAGTTCAATTTGTAATATGTTTTAATTTCAGCATTCCTTAAGAATGTTCTTGCCGGCATTATAAAACCACTTTATATCTAATTCTAGATTTTGTAAAAATATTGCATGATGACAGCGGGAAAACTAGACAAAGATTCCATAAAGGAATTAGCAGAAATTTTAAAACAAACAGATCTTTCAGAAATTGAATATGAAGCTAATGGCGTTAAAATTCGTGTTGCTCGCCAAATAATGTTTTCTGGATTTGCCACACAAAATGTACAAAACTTAATGGCATTAGGTGATTCTAGTCAATCGCAAGTGGTAAGTGTTACTGATCCATCTAATCATCCTGGCGTTATTAAATCACCAATGGTTGGGACTGCATACCTATCACCAGAGCCTGGTGCTTCAGCATTTATTAAAGTTGGTGACAGCGTTAGTGTAGGGCAAAATTTATTAATTATTGAGGCTATGAAGGTTATGAATCCCATCAAAGCGTCAAAGTCAGGTATTGTTAAGCAAATTTTAGTACGCGATGCTGAACCCATAGAATTTGACACCCCGTTGTTGATTATAGAATAACCATGAAATTATTTGACAAAGTTCTTATCGCAAATCGTGGCGAAATTGCTTTACGCATTTTACGTGCATGCAAGGAATTGGGTATTAAAACTGTGGCTGTGCACTCCACGGCTGATGAAACATGTAAACATGTACGATTGGCTGACGAAAGTGTCTGTATAGGCCCAGCCGCTTCAAAAGATAGCTACCTTAAGATGTCAGCTATAATTAGTGCTGCCGAAATTACTGGAGCTGATGCCATTCACCCAGGTTTTGGATTTTTATCAGAAAATGCAACGTTTGCACAAATGGTTGAAGAACATGGCATAAATTTTATTGGTCCAACTCCTGAGCATATAAGCATAATGGGTGATAAAATTACTGCCAAAAGAACCATGATTGAACTTGGTGTTCCGGTTGTTCCAGGAACTGATGGTGCAGTAACTGTTGATAATGCAGTTGAATGGGCTAATAAAATTGGTTACCCAGTTTTGATTAAGGCAACTTCAGGTGGTGGTGGTAAGGGCATGAAAATTGCTACTTCAGATGCTGAAATAATTGATGCTGTTCGTATGGCTGGTACTGAAGCCAAATCTAATTTTGGTAATGCTGAAGTGTATATGGAGCGCTATTTACGGCGTCCTCGTCATATTGAAATACAAGTAGTTGGTGATACTTTTGGAAATGTTGCAAATCTTGGGGAGCGTGATTGTTCAATTCAACGTCGTCACCAAAAGCTTTGGGAAGAGGCACCATCTACTGCTTTAAGTACTACTCAACGTGAAAAACTTGGCAAAATTGTTAACCAAGCCATTAAAAAAATGAGCTACCGTGGCGCTGGAACCTTGGAATTTCTTTTTGAAGAAGGTGAATTTTTCTTTATGGAAATGAATACCCGTATTCAAGTTGAACACCCTGTGACAGAAATGGTAACCGGTATTGATTTAGTAAAAGAACAAATTATGGTGGCAGCAGGGTTTCCATTATCTTTTAAACAGGAAGATATTAAAATTACCGGTCATGCAATTGAATGCCGTATTAATGCTGAAGATTCGCAAACATTTGTGCCATCTCCTGGTAAAGTTACTTCTTACCACAGTCCAGGCGGTTTTGGTATTCGCGTAGATAGCCACTTGTATGATGGTTATGTGGTTCCTCCCCATTATGATAGCATGGTTGCTAAATTAATCGTTCATGGTAAAACCCGTGAAGAAGCCATGCAAAGGGTAAAGCGTAGTCTAGATGAATATGTAATTGGCGGTATTAAAACCACCATTGAATTGCATAAGCACCTTGTTGATGACCCTGATATGCGTAAAGGTGATTACGATATTCACTGGCTGGAAAAAAGACTTAAGCAAGATTGGTAAGAAGACCATAAATATCATGTTTATGGTACTTATACTTTGAAATTAGAAGTAGTCGCCGTTAACGCCATGGTGATTATGAGAAAAATTTTTTGGTTGCGCTGGTATGTAATTAGTTATTATCTCTAATCTTTTTTCCAATTCAACAATGTCAGATAGTGATTTTTCACAATTTTTAATCGCAACATTTAGTTTAGGTATGAATGCGTCTAAATTTACATCTGCACGTAAAAATTTAGCAACTGCATTATTTTCTATAAGTTTCGCAACTTCAAATGCTAGTGGCAAATATGAGTATTTATTATTTTTTGCTACTAATGCATCTTTTGATTGCCATTCGTATGGTGAGTTTACAACTATTGACCCCCACAAGAACTCATGGCGCAGAGCTTCACGAGCGCAATTTTCTATGCTTTGCCTTGCTTTATCTATTTCGGTTATGTAGTGATCTTTTATAGAAGTTGCGTTTTGGTAAAAATTAAAAAGATCTATTAGTGCTTCGGGATTTTTAGTATTTATTCTTTCTAAAAAACTTAATACTTCATGTTCCTTTTTTGGTAATACTCATGAGTAGGACACTAGTATAGATATAGGTGATGTTTGTGGGGTGCGTGTAAATATTTCTAGTTCATTTGCTGCTGCTGGCATTTTAAGTGGTTCTAACAGTAGTAAACTTTTTTGTCGCAAAGTATCACCCTCTAATTTTTCCCTTTCTTTATCTCCATCACCTGAAAAAATTAATGACTGCAAAATAGTGGTTAATGTAAATAAAATTTTAAAAAATATAAACCTAGGCATAGTACGCCTTCGTACGAAAATACTAATGCATTCTCTAATTAAAAATAAAAAAAGTCTACTCTTTTTTATGGTCTTTGCGATTTTATATACATATAAAGATATATTTATGGTGTGTTACGCATTAAATGTAACAACATAGTGGCTTATATAAAATTACTGCATTTTTGAATTTGCATATTTTTAGAATTTTCACCCTAGTGTGCGTAACTGCCTGACAACGTAATCTAACAACAGCAAATCTTGGCTTGAATCTGGCAAGATTGCTATATAACTTTTAAGTTGTTCGTAGAGTTCATGGTAAGTGGTTAGCCTTTCATCATCCCAAACTTGCTGGCAAAGGTGAGTAACAATTTTAATTAAATCATGTTGCAGCAATAACCATGATGCAGTTTGCCAAGAAGCCGTAGGACAAATTAGTTCGGCCCAATTCCACAAATAATCAAGGCTAAGTTTTTTGTAATTTTCTTCAATAAAATTAAGATCAATAGTGTCTTTACGGGTTACTTGATACGTAAATATTACAGAAAACGGTACATAGCTTGAAACTTTTGTTGTTTTGCTAGCAAAAAGACGCTCAGGTGCAGATAAACGTACCATTACACACTGGGAAAGATTTCTTGCATGGCGACGCAGGGCGTTTAAAGTTGTTGGCAAGTCACTTTTTAAGCAAACATAGCTTTGAATTTTATTGTAGATTTCAGTTTTTTCTAAAACCTCAACAAAGGCCCGCACAACATCAAGCGGGTCAGCCCTAAATGCTTCTGACATTTGTCCCACAAAACAGGGGCCCATGATATTAATTACTAAGTTAGAAAGTACAGTTGCTGTAATTTCTACTTTTAGTGGGTGATAACTTAAATAGTTTTTGTATTCTTTTTGAAAAGCTTTGGGAAAATATTGCAAATAATAAGTTTCACCAAAACAAGCCGTATTTTTTAGTGCGTGTAATAAATCTTGGTATAAGTGAATTTTTGCATAGGCAAGTAATATAGCAAGTTCTGGCCTTGTTATACCCTGATTTTGATTTTTGCGTTGTAGTAATTCTTCGTCTGATGGAATGTATTCCACTTCGCGGTGAAGTGGTAGATTGTCACGTTTTTCTAAGTTTTTAATTAATACACTATAAGAATTTAAATCAAGACGAGATTCTTCCTGCATAAGGGTAAGGATTAGGGTTTGTAACCAGTTGTCTTCTAGCACTAGTTCACTGACTTCGTCAGCTAAATTTCTAAGAAGTTTATCTCTGCCATTATTATCAATTAAATTTTGTTCAAGCAGAACTTGGCACATGATTTTAAGATTAACCTCATGGTCAGAGCAATCAACGCCTGCAGAATTGTCAATAGCATCCATATTGATACGTCCGCCACGTAAAGCATATTCAACACGGCCAAGTTGTGTTAAACCGAGATTAGCTCCTTCACCAATAATTTTAGCACGAACCATACGAGCTTCGACACGTATGGCATCATTAGCTCGATCTGCAACTTGTGTGTTACTTTCTTGATGGGCTTTGACAAATGTTCCAATTCCGCCAAAAAATAATAAATCAACTTGGGCTAGTAGTATTTTGGTAATTAATTCATCCGGGGTAAGTTGTGGTTTGTTAATATTTAACATGGTGGCAACTTCAGGTGAAATTTCAATAATTTTGGCAGAGCGTTCAAAAACTCCACCGCCTTTTGAAATTACCGCTGGGTTGTAATCGTTCCAGTTTGAAGTTGGCAAATCAAATAGCCTATTGCGTTCATTATAACTTTGCTCGGCATCAGGTGTGGGGTCTAAAAAAATATGTTTGTGGTTAAATGCGGCAAGTAATTTAATTTTAGCAGATTGCAGCATAGCATTACCAAAAACATCGCCAGCCATGTCACCTACACCAATTACGCTAATTGGGGTGGTTTGACAATCAATGCCTAGTTCCCAAAAATGTCTGCGTACGGCAATCCATGCGCCACGTGCTGTTATTGCTAGTTTTTTATGGTCATAACCATTTGAACCACCTGAAGCAAAAGCATCACCCAACCAAAAATCAACACTTTGGGAAATTTCATTTGCGATGTCTGAAAAAGTAGCTGTGCCTTTGTCAGCTGCAACAACAAGATATGGATCTTCACTATCATATTTTAAAACGTTAACGGGTGAAACAATTTCTTTGGCAACTAAATTATCGGTTAAGCTCAGAAGTTGGCTAATAAAACTTTGGTAAGAGCTAACAACAATTTCTTTCAATTGATTGTTATCAGCACCTGATTCTTGTAAAGCATTGTAGTTTTTAACAAAAAATCCACCCTTAGAACCAACTGGTACTATTACCGAATTTTTTACCATTTGCGCTTTCATTAACCCTAGGGTTTCTGAGCGGAAATCTTCTGGCCTATCGGACCAGCGAATACCTCCACGGGCAATGGTTCCACCCCTTAAGTGGCAACCTTCCATATCTGGTGAATAAACAAAAATTTCAAATAAAGGGGAGGGTTTAGGGATATCAATTATTTGAGTTGAGTTGACCTTAAAGCTTACACATGGATACGGTTTAAGAACGCCACTTTGATAAGCGTTAGTTCGTAATGTTGCGACCATAATATTTAAAATTCGTCGCATTATGCGATCGTGGTCTAAGCGTTTTATAACGGAAAAAGACTGAATGATTTTTTCATAAAAGTTTTCTAAAGGCAATTCAGAATATGACTGATTATGTAAATCAAATTTATTTTTAAAAAATTCGATTAATGATTGGGTGATTGTTGGGTAAGTCCCTAGGCAATCTGCCAAGGCTTTTTGGGAATAGTTAAAGTCTAGCTGTTTTAAAAAACGTCCAAGAGCACGGAAAATAATAATTTCATTAAAGTTCAAATCGCATGCAATTGTTAGTGCATTAAAGGGATCAACCTCGATTGTTTTATTCCAAGCGGCCTTTAGTCCTTCAAGTAATTTACCAATAGTTTGCTCTGTAAACAATAAATCATTTAAATCAGAAATTTCGTAATAATGCATCCAGATTTTTTGTGAATCAATGTCGGCAAAAAAAGTTATTTCGGACTGAATGTGTAATTGAAAATTGTTAAAAATTGGGATTATTTGGCCAAGAGTTAATGGGTCGTTACGTTGAAAAATCCTTACAATAACTTTATTTTCTTTGTTGATAATTTCAAAATAAACATTCTCTTCAGTTTTTAACCAATCTAAAATTATAGCTGTGTCAGAGGCTGCAACCGCAGGCTTGGTAAGGTTAATATATAAATCTGAAAAAGTAATATTATTGGATATGTTTGTTCTTTTGCAACAATAGTTAAAGCGTTCTTGCCATGTTTGTGAGGCAATCCATAATTTTTCTTCCAATTGTTCTATATCAGTTGGTGTATGGGTAAAACTATCGCAGTTGATAATGTAAATAAGCCTAGCAAACGTAGCATCGCCAACATTTCCATGGGTTGAAGTAAGAGTGCCACCAAATTCATTTATTAAATATTTGCCAAGTTCTTGGCGTAATTTTTCACTGTAACGGTATTTTGGTATGTAAACTAACACCGAAACAGCATTGGCAACATGGTCATTTCTGGCAAAAACTACGGTGCGATCGTACATATTCAAAATACGCGCGACTAGTCCAATTAAATCAGCTTTAGGGAGGTAATAAAATTCATCTAGCGGAATACTATCAATAATATTTTTTAAAATTCGCCCATTATGTGAATGTTTAGTAAATCCAAAATGTTGATAAATTTTTATTACTTTGCTTTGTAGTCCTGGCACATGTAATAGTGATGCTTTGTAAAAATCAGATGTGAATAGCCCAATAATTTGGACAATACCAACAATTGCGCCATTACTATCAATATCAAGTACTTTGATAGAATCTAAACGTGAACCGCGATAAATATCAGAACGTTTATTTGTTTTCCTTATTTGCAGAAGGTGATTATTATATAGGTTTTCTTGTGTTTCCTGCATTTTTAAAATTTGTGGAAAGAATTCTTCACATTCATTTGCTATGTTTAGCTTAAAAGTTCCTAATCTTTGGGTGGCTTGGTGTGAGAAATCAACGTGCTTTGAAGTTGTTGCCGTAAAATTACGTATACCTAAAAAGGCAAAATGTTTGTTTTCTAGCCATTTTAAAAGAGACCCAACTTGCTGTAAGTATTCATTTGTTTGACCCAATAGAGTGGAAGTGATTCTTTTAATTTCATTTTGCATTGGCAAATAATCATCAACAGCTAAGGTAATTTGGTGATAAATTGC
>CANMNU010000026.1 GCA_947499175.1 Alphaproteobacteria bacterium | reverse complement strand
TTTGCAAAAATGGCAACGCAAAGTGTTGAAGTTGGTGATATGGTGCAAGAACTTAGCAGAATTAGCCATTCACAAATTATAAGTTCATTGACCTGGGGAATTAGCTTTTTAGCAATTTCAAAATCAATGATTTGCGTATCGCTAGGATTAATTGATGCCCTTAAAACCAAGCATAAAATTCTGTCTAATCATACTATTGCGGTGATCTCTGTTTTGGTGCCAACCCTTACCATAGCAATACTAGTACCAAACGCATTTATTAAAGCTCTTGGGTTTGCTGGTATTATTTTAGCTTTCATGGCAATCTTGCTACCACTTTACCTATTACATTGCTCTAACAAAAAATGGAACCAAGCCTATTTTTATGATTTGATTAAAAACAAAATTATAATTGCAGTAATTACACTTTACGGTGCATGGGTAGTCATTAGCGAGCTATATAGAATCTGCTTAAGTTAATTAAGACTTACTATCAATCAAAGCTTGTAGCTGTTTTTCAACAATTGCAAGTTTTGTGGCATTACGTGATGTTGCCACTAAGCAAGTGCCTTTGTTATTTTCTTCATAAAATGGATAGCTGCCGATTGTAACATCACTAGTGTTTTTTTGAATTTCAATAAGTTCATCAGCTAAGTCATTTTCAAGAATAAGTGATTTAAGAGAAATCGAAAGAATGGGTTCTCCATGCTGCAACTTTGGCAACAAATTATCAAACATTTCGCGCATTACTCTTGGAATACCAGCCAGAATAAATACATTTTCAATTTGAAATACCATACGTTCATGCAATATGGCACCATCAGCCGCTAATGCCATGCGGCGTCTTGCATTGTTAATATTATCTCCGTAATAAGATTCAAGTAATTTTAAAGCATCTTCATGCACAACAACTGCTTTATTAAAAGCTTTGGCCACACTAGCTGAGGTGATGTCATCGTGAGTACTGCCTATACCACCTGTGGTAAAAACATATGTGTTACGCTTACTTAAGTCTTGAACAGCTTCAATAATTGCATCTTCCTTATCTGGAACAACCCTGCATTCTTGTAGATCAATTCCGGATGACCTTAAGCCAAGAGCAATGTAATTCAAGTTGGCATCTTGGGTGCGACCTGATAATATTTCATCACCAATTACAATAACAGCTGCTGTAATCATTTAAACCAATCTCGAAAATAATCCACTAACTCTTTATAAACATCCAATTTAAAAGGAACAACCCGGTTAATAGATTCATCTATATCAACCCACTCAAATTTATGAAATTCCGCGTGATCTTGTGCTAAATTAATCTGAGAATCATTTCCTAAGAATTTTAGTAAAAACCATTTTTGCTTTTGCCCTTTGTACTTACCTTGCCAGATTTTAGCTATTAAATCCTTTGGCAAATCGTAATAAAGCCAGTGCGGCATTTCAGCAATAATTTCAACTTCATCAATGCCAGTTTCTTCTTTTAGCTCACGTAAGGCTGCGACGGCCAGCTCTTCCTCTTCTTCAATTCCACCTTGGGGAAATTGCCAAGAGTCAGGCCACCCTAATTTATGGCCATCTAGCCTTTGTGCTATAAATACCTTTTTATCTTGGTTAAATAAAACAATACCAACGCACGGTCTGTATAAAGCATCATTTTTCATTTGCTAAAACATAATAAGGAAAAAATGGGGCGAGTAACGGGGCTCGAACCCGCGACCTCTAGGACCACAACCTAGCGCTCTAACCAACTGAGCTACACCCGCCATAAGTCTTTTATACCGACCTTCAGCCATATAGGTCAATGAAAAAATCAGTTTTTTACGGCTGAATAAATTCATCTAAAGATAATTTTGGTGCCAAGATATCACTCCAGTTTGATTTTGTGCTGCATATAGCCAAACCACCAGTTGGAATTTGCCTGATTGATCTGCCACCTAAATCAGCAATCCATTGCACAACCTGTGATATCCCAGGATTGTGAGCAATAACCAAAATTCCACTGTACTTGGAATCAACCCCTGTGATGAGTTCCCAAATCAAATTTTGGTCACCTTGATATAGACCATCGTCAAACGCAACCTCAACATTAGCTGGCAATAATGCTTTAATACCCTCTAAAGTTTGGCGAGTACGTCTAGCATTTGAGCAAATAACATAATCAACACCAGACAGCCTACCCTTAAGCTTTAAACGCAAAGCCTCAAGTTGGTTCATACCTTCCATAGTAATAGCCCGATCTTTATCAGGCTTACCATATTGGATCATTTGCGCTTCAGCATGGCGCATAAAAATCAGTCTACGCAACATAAATTATAACTTCGTTAATGTATTATGGTTAAACTTATCTTAGTTAATCGTAGGCTTAAAATTATTACTTTGGCAATCACAGAACAACAAAAACAAGCGATGATTCATCAAATTCTTAAACTTCCAAGAGTTGGTCCTGTAAGTTTTTGGAAGAAATTGAATGAATTTAAGGAAATTGAAGCAACATTTAAAAGCTTTCAAAACAATTTTGGCATTAAAAGTTTTGAATCAAGCATGGCTGAAATCCAAAGTAACGCTGATCTTGGAATAATCTGCATAGGTTTTTGGCAAAGCAATTTTCCAAAACAATTAAAAAATTTACATGATGCCCCACCATTAATTTGGGCAAAGGGCAGCGTTGATTTTATGCAACATTCACAAATGGCAATTGTTGGTGGCAGGAATGCCTCATTTCATGGAATTAAATTTGCAAAGGATCTAAGTCAGCAACTAAGTGAATATGGATTTACAATTGTTTCTGGCCTAGCAAGGGGAATTGATAAAGCAGCACACCAAGGTGCCTTAGAAAGACGTACCATTGCAGTTTTGGCTGGTGGCGTTGATAGGCTATACCCAAAAGAGAACGCCAAACTTTACGAACAAATGTGCCAAAATCACTTGGTAATCTCTGAAATGCCGCCTGGAGTTGAACCAACAGCAGACTTATTTCCAAGACGCAATCGAATTATTGCAGCTTTAAGTAGTGGTATTTGCATAATTGAAGCCGCTTTAAAATCAGGTTCGCTACTTACAGCTAAATACGGTCTTGATTTGGGATTGCCAATTTTTGCATGCCCTGGACACCCGTATGACCCACGCACCAAAGGATCAAACCAATTAATCAAAGATGGGGCATTTTTACTAGATAATGCAGCTGAAGTTATTGAACAAATTCCTATTAACAAAACCAAACCAACTTTAGTTAATTCAATAAAGCCATCTACAGCTATAACTTTACAAGCTTCTGATTCAGTCACCCACGAAATTCTTAATTTTTTAAACCACACTCCAGTAAAGGTGGAAGATTTATTAAAGTACCTAGATAACTACCCAACTGAACAAGTACTAATTGCATTAAGTGAGCTTGAACTCAACCAAGCTATTCACCGCCCCAGCGCAAATTTGATTGTACTGGGGTGATTGGCCGTTGTAAAAATTTACCTAGATGACAGCACCCTATTCAAGGGACTATTTTTATTGAATAATACATAAAATACTTTTGTTAAAAATTCATGACGATTGCAACTATTAACAATGTAATTTTCCAAGATAAGCGTGTTATTGTTCGTCTGGATTTAAACCTACCGCTACATAATGGTAGAATAATAGATACAACACGCATTGAAAGAATATTACCTACTTTAAAAAAAATATTATCATCAAATCCAAGATACGTTGTTATACTATCACATTTAGGCAGACCCAAGCTAAAAACACCTAAAGAATTTAGCAATAAGGATAGCCTACGTCCCATAGCTGAAGCCCTGCAAAAATTACTAGGGCATTCTATAATTTTTTCAAAAGCTGCAATAGGAGTCGAGCTTAAAACAGCGCTTGAAGCAACCCCAAATTGCTCAGTCATTATGGCAGAAAATGTGCGTTTTTACAGTGGTGAAGAAGCAAACGATGCTAATTTTTCCAAAACATTGGCAAGCCTTGGAGATATTTTTGTAAACGATGCATTTTCATGTAGTCACCGTGCTCACAGTTCTGTGGTTGGCATTACACAATATCTAGACTCTTTCGCAGGCTTAAGTTTTGAAGCAGAAGTAACAGCAATTGAAACATGCTTAGAAAAACCTGAACGGCCTGTAATTGGTATAGTTGCAGGTAGCAAAGTATCAACTAAAATTGATTTACTGTTAAACCTTTTAAACAAACTTGATTACTTGTTTTTGGGCGGAGGAATCGCTAACACTTTGTTATGTGCTATGGGGCACAAAATGGGTGGATCACTGGTTGAAAATGACCGCTTAGGCATTGCTGAGACTATTTTGCAAAAAGCAAAAACCAGTAAATGCCAATTAATACTACCAACTGATGCCATAGTTTCAAATAAATTAATACCTAATGCAGCAACTCAAATTGTAGATATTGGCAAAATTGAACTTGAACAAGCAATGTATGATATTGGACCAAAAACATTACAAAAACTTATAAACACTCTTGAAATATGTAAAACTGTTTTATGGAATGGGCCAGTTGGGGTTTATGAAGTACCACCATTTGCTAATGGTTCAATCGAAATTGCCAAAAAAATTGCAGCGCTTACTGAGGCACAAAAGATTAAAAGCATAGTAGGTGGCGGTGATACACTTGCTGTAATTTCAATGGCCAAAAATATAAAAGAAGCTAAACCTAATTTTTCATATATTTCAACTGCTGGTGGGGCATTTTTAGAATGTCTTGAGGGTAAAAGCTTACCTGGGGTTGAGGCTCTAAAAAAAAATATTAAGTAACCACATCATTTTTAGAAAATTTAGAATACTGTTGCATCCATGTCATTTCATGAGCTGTGCAACCAAAGTGGTGGGCAATTTCATTAATCAGTACGTGGTGCACGAGTAACTTAACATCTTCACGATTTTCCACTGCATGGCGAATTAAAGGACAACGATACAGGTATATAATATCAAGCTGCTTACGCCTAGATTTCTTCTTTAATGGCACAGGTACCCCGCGATACAACCCCAAAAGATCATAACGATCTTTCATACATAGTTCTTCTAAGACTTCACTTTCAGCAAAATTTTTAACTTCTATTACAAAATTTTTCAGATGCATACGAAATGATGAAGGTAATTTTTGTAAGCTTTCATAGGCAAAATCATATATTTCAGCAATGGCTGGCAGCTGGAAAAAATCTACTTCATTGATAGTCATCTAAAACCCTTTTGAATTTTTCAAAACACATGATCTAATAACTAAGTTATATAGGAAAAAAGTTAATAAAAAACAAAGGCACAATATGTTAATAAAAATTAGAAAAATCATAACTTTAACAACATTTACCTGTTTACTTTTTTTAGTAGGGTGTGATGCGGTAAAATCGGCTGTGGGAATTCAACAATCAAAAGTCTGGCTTGAAAAAGTACATTTTAGAGCAGCTGAAAACTCTAATAATACATCACCGGTTAAAATTCACATTGTAATTGCTTATAAAGAAGCTTTGGCTGCAGAAATTGGTAAACTGACCGCAGCTGATTACTTTAAAAAAGCCGATAGACTAAAAGCAGATGCCGGGACTGACCTAGATGTCTTTTCAACAGACGTGCTGGCAGGATCAACAAAAGTACTTGATATTACCCCAAGCCAAAGCTCAGGATTTGTTGCATTAATGTTTGCGCGCTACGAAAGTCCTGGTGATCACCGCACTAATGTAAGTGCCGATTATGAAATTCAAGTTGATTTGGCAAAAAATGACCTGAAGGTAACCCCAATAAAGAAAGGTTAATTTTATGCTGCTCGCTTAAATAAACAAGCAGCATACCAAGAAAGACAAGGCTTAGTTCAACCTAGGCCTTGTTCATTTAACACAACTCATCAAGCTCATCAATTAAACTGGCAATCATTTGCAAGCCGCCCTGCCAAAAGGTTGGTTGCTTTAAATCAAGACCAAAGGGTTGCAAAATTTCATTATAAAAATAACCTAAATTAATAATTTATTAACTTAATAATATTAATATTTAACTTGTGAATAAACTTTTATATTCAGGAGAAATATATGTATTTAAAACTAATTTTGCTGGGCTGTGTGCTGCAATTAAGCATGTTTGCTGCAGATATTAATACAAACGAAGAAGGAAATATAATTATCTACCCCCGGCAAATTCAACGTACTGTTATAGAAGAAAATTCTTCTAGTTATTTTACGCAAAAATTGGCCAGTTGGCTTGGTAAGCCAAATGTTAAGTTAGAGTTTGATCCTGGTTTGAAATATTGGTCTAAAAGGTGGTTTTGGGGTAAATTACAGCAAAACCTTTTCAGTTCAGCCTTGCAATTGAATCAATCTATTCCAACTCCTACAAATGAAAAACAAGAAATTGTACCTTGGAAAACCCTAGGAATACCCTTTGGAAAAATTTATACAGCACGTAATGTGCCGACACAAGAAAAGTCAGTCAAAAAAACTGTTGGCAGTTGGCTAATCTATTATTTGAATAAGTGTATACCACTTAATACGCTCGCACCTTATGGTCGCAGGAACTTTCTCTGCAGTTAACAATAATACCCTTGCTGCAAATCACCCCTTACGCCGCTTAATGCATCCACACCAATTTATGACCATTTCTACCAATGACCTTCAACTAAAACTTTTGTTGGGAAATGAAACAAGTTTTGTGCCAAGCGTATATAGTTATGACCTTTCTACATTTGGGAAAATTTGCGCTGATATAGAAAAAGAACTGCAAATTAAAGATCTAGATGCAAAAGAAGACTTTAAACAGCGCGGCATGATTGATACTAAATTTCATTACCCTTATCGGGAAAATGCTTTAAGTTTGTGGAAAATTATTGAGACTTATGTTGGCAACTACATTAATAATTATTATGAAGACGATACTAACCTACAAAACTGCAAGCAATTGCAAAAATGGTATAAAGATTTAAACACCTATATTCCCAACGGAATTTTAAACTATGTAACAGATGATTTAACTAAGGAAAATGTTAAAAAACTTATTACGTTATTTATTTATACAGTTTCTGTAGGACATGCACAGACTGGAAGTATCACGTTTAATTATCTTGGGTGGCTGCAGTACCTTCCAACCAATGTAAGGGCAGACGGAAAAGGTTCTTCAATCGGTCTTCACCAAGTAGCTATGCATGTACTGTTTGGAACTAATGCTTCTTCGCCAAAGTTAACCGATGATTTCAGTCATTTTGCAGTTGATGAAAAAGGCAAAAAATGTATGCAGCAATTCATACAAAATCTTTTAGATTATCAAAGAAAGCTTGATGATGAAGGGATTCATCCATACACTTTGTGTCCTAAAAATCTAGAGACTTCAGTGTCTTCATAAGTACTTTTATAAACAGATATAGCTTACCAGATATAATTTGATTATGCAAAAATAGATCCCCGAACTGCAGCGCGAAACGCGCCTTGTCAGGGATGACAGCCCCCTGTCTTCCCTGCTGAGGACTTTGAGTGCGAGTGCGGGGATCCATAAAAAACATAATCATTTTATAACCGGTGAGCTATACCTAGTCAAGCAAAGCTTATGATCACGGATTTAGGAAAAAAAATCACCGTGTAAACGGTGATTCCAAGCGCAAATAGACTATATTAACCGGTCGCACTAACACAGCTCCTCAAGTTCATCAATTAAACTGGCAATCATCTGTAATCCGCCCTGCCAAAAAGTTGGTTGCTTTAAATCAAGCCCAAAAGGTTGCAAAAGTTCGTTGTATCCCTTGCTACCACCAGCTTTAAGTAAATTAAGATACTTATCGGCAAAACCATCTGGATTTGCTTGATAAAACGCATATAAAGAATTAACCAAACAATCACCAAAAGCGTAAGCATACACATAAAATGGACTGTGAATAAAATGACTAATATAAGCCCAAAAAGTATGGGTGATAGGATCAATGTGAACGGCCTCACCTAATGCTTCTTCTTGGGTACGCTTCCATATGCTAGCCAAGTCATCTGCAGTTAATTCTCCTTGGCGACGCGCCTGGTGTACCTGTTGTTCAAAGTAGTAAAAAGCAATTTGGCGCACCACTGTGTTAAGCATGTCATCAATTTTGCCAGCTAATAATGATTTTTTCTGATCATTAGTTGTGCATAAGCTAAGCAAATGTTGAAAGGTTAGCATTTCTCCAAAAACCGATGCAGTTTCTGCTAAGGTTAATGGTGTGTCAGCCAACAAATACCCCTGTCTACGGGCTAGCATTTGGTGCACCCCATGACCAAGCTCATGGGCTAGGGTCATTACGTCCCTACGGCGCCCTTGATAGTTTAACAAAACATAAGGATGTACACTTGGAACTGCTGGGTGAGAAAATGCCCCAGAAGTTTTACCAGCACGTGTTGGTGCATCAATCCAATTTTTATCAAAAAATTCTTGGGCAATGTCAGCAACAACATGTGAAAAAGCATTGTAGGCATCAAGCACAATTTTTCGAGCAACTGGCCAGGAAATATCAGAATCATCATCAAACGGTAATGGTGCATTTCTGTCCCAATAATCTAGGTGATCAAGACCCAACATTTTAGCTTTTAAAGCATAGTAGCGGTGAGAAAGCGTTGCGTAATTTTCGCGCACGCATGTGGCTAATGCTTGCACTACTTCTGGTTCAATTTGATTATCTAAGTGGCGACTACTGTCGGATGCGGAAAAATTCCGCCATTTATCATCAATCTCTTTATCTTTAGCCAAAACATTGGTAATTGTTGTAAACAATGGCAATTGTGCAGTTAAGCCAGAATTTAGGACATTGGCCGCTTTTTTGCGCACTTCAGCGCTTTTATCACCCATTTTATGAATAATAGCTTCTAGCGGTAATTGTTCACCGTTATACGAAAATTTCAGAGAAGCTAAGGTTTCATCATACAACCTTACCCAAGCATTGCGCCCTGTTACTGATTTTTCTACCGCATATTTTTCAAGTTCTTCGCTTAATTGGTGTGGTTGATATTTGCGCAGCACATCAAGCCAATGACGATAATGTTTGAGTTCTGGGGTAGATTTTAAAGCATCATCAATTGATTCATTGCTTAGCTGTGCCAGATCAATGTTGAAAAACACCAGCTCTGCTGCTAATACTGATATTTTTTCCTGCAAGTTTTGGTAAAGACTAACAAAATCAGGATTATTTAGATCAGCATAGTATTGCAAACCAGCAAATGTCATTAACTTAGCAATACCTTCATTAATACTTTCGTAAAGTTTAATTGCCTTTAATAGCTGCTCTCCTTCAAATTTATTTTTAAAAATATTTGTATAAGAAATTACAAATTCACCCACCTGTTTTTTTAAGGTATCTAGGTCACAATTAAGCTTAGGATCGGCTGATCCATTATACAAATCAGTTAAATCCCAGGTTGGCAAATCAACAAACCCCTGTAGCGAATTCTCCATATTTTTATCCTTTGTGTTTTTATTTGTTAGGTAACCCTTGCGAATAATATGATTATTCGGTATATATTGGCAATAAGTATATAAAAATTTACAAGCTACAAGGAGCTTTAAAGACATGGCTGTTCCTAAGAAAAAAACATCCCAATCCCGCCGCAATATGCGTCGTTCACATGATGCTTTGACACCTGTAAATGTGCAAGAGTGCCCAAACTGTGGTGCGGCAAAGCTTTCGCATCATGTCTGCACATCATGCGGCCATTATAAAGGGCGTCAAGTATTAAAAATGCGTAATGCGTTAATCAATACTGAAGAATAGTAAAAATGACATCTTGCATCGCCATTGATGCCATGGGGGGCGACGGAGCCCCAAAAATAGTTTTTGATGGTATTGCTGAGTTTGTTAAGGCTCATCCGACTACTGATGCTAAATTTTTAGTATTTGGACCTGAGGATGTTGTTAAGCCACTGCTGACACCAGCTTTAGCGAGCTACGTTACCATAAAGCACTCAGCAGAAATAGTTACAGGTCAAACAAAACCTGCTGCGGCAGTTCGTATGGGGCGTAAAACTAGCATGGCTATGGCTATTGATGCTGTAAACAGTGGCATTGCTGATGCGGTAGTCTCTGCAGGTAATACCGGTGCATTTATGGCTCTTTCTAAAATAATATTAAAAACATTTGACGGCATAGATCGTCCCGCTATTCCAGCGCTTATTCCAAGTGATAAAGGCTGTACACTAGTTTTAGACTTAGGTGCCAACATTGATTGCAGTGCTGAAAATTTAGTACAATTTGCAGTAATGGGTTCTGTTTATATGCGCAAATTAATGAACATTGACAATCCAAGTGTTGGTCTGCTTAATGTTGGCAGTGAAGATCTTAAAGGTAATCAAGTCGTTCAAGCTGCAGCTAATTTTTTACGTGATCATCCGCTAGTTAATTTCCATGGATTTGTTGAAGGGGATGACATTACCAAGGCAACTGTTGATGTTGTTGTGACCGACGGCTTCACAGGAAACATTGTTTTAAAAGCAATTGAAGGTACTGTTCGTTTATTTGCAAGGCAGCTAAAGAAAAGCTTAAGTGAAACTGTGTTAAGCAAGCTTGGCGCGTTAATTGCCCAACCATCACTAGCGTCTTTCAAACGGTTTGTGGACCCTAGACTTTACAATGGGACCATGTTTTTAGGGCTGCGAAAAATTGTAATTAAAAGCCATGGTGGGACTGATGGAATTGGCTTTGCCACTGCCATTAAAGTTGCAGATGAGTTGGTAAAGCGCAACGTAATACCGGACCTTCAAGCTGGACTTGAAGGCATTCAATAATGCAACTGTTTAAGAGCGTTGTTCGTGGAGTTGGCGGATATTTACCACCTAAATGTGTTAAAAATATCGATTTGGAACAAAGCTTAGCAACAACTGATACATGGATAGTTGAGCGCACTGGCATGAAACAGCGCCATGTAATTGAAGACAACCAAAATACTTCAGACTTAGCAAGTGAAGCAGCCAAAATTGCCCTAGCGCATGCTGGCATAAATGCTTGTGACATTGATTTGATAGTGGTGGCAACGGTTACTCCGGACCACCCTTTTCCAGCAACTGCAGCGCGTGTACAGGCCAAAATTGGTGCAAGCAAAGCCTTTGCTTTTGATGTTAATGCAGTTTGTTCTGGATTTATTTATGCCCTTTCAGTGGCAGATCAATACATTAAAACTGGTATGGCAAAACGCGCCCTGGTAATTGGCGCTGACGCTATGTCAAAAATTATTGATTGGAATGACAGAGCAACCGCTGTGCTATTTGGTGATGGCGCTGGAGCTTTGGTGCTTGAAGCCGTTGATGCATCAAATGAAGATTATGATCGTGGTGTGTTGTCAACTCACCTATTTTCCAATGGTTCTTGTTATGATTTGTTGTATGTTGACACAGCCAATGCAAGTAATAAACAAGCTGGGCACGTAAAAATGCAAGGTCGTGAAATTTTTAAATACGCCATTAAACTAATTGGTGAGGCTGTAGAGGCAGTTTTAAAAAACAACTCTATTACTGTTGATGATATCGATTGGTTTGTCCCTCACCAGGCAAATTTACGTATTATTGAAGGTATTAGTGTACATTTTAAAATTCCTATGAAAAAAATGGTTGTAACAGTTGATCGCCATTCCAATACATCGGCTGCTACAATACCATTAGCGTTGTGGGAAGCAGTTAACGATGGACGCATTCAAAAAAACCAAAAAGTAGTTTTAGAAGCTATGGGTGGCGGACTTACCTGGGCTTCAGCTTTGCTTAAGTGGTAAGTGATTAACAAAATTTAGTTTTTTCCTTTCTTCCTTTGCTTCGTTATTTTCAGTTTTAAAAAGTTTGGTTTAAAGAACGCTACCTGTGTTAAATTAGTAATTAACAAGCTCTTGCGAGCTGCCCTGCAGCACTTTTGGTACGTCAGGGCGCCAGTGAGTGGTGATATTTAAGTATTTATGAAATATTGACAGTATTTCACAAATTCACCACCACGGCATCTCCTTGGCTATACGTCAATACAGCTGGAGATCTGATAGTTTATAAAGGCAAAGGTAACACTTAAGTTCTCTTATAAACATCAGCCACCGCTTTCAGTTAAGCATAGTCACTGGGCTTGCTATACCCTTATCTTTTAAGTTTTGGGTGCGTCAAACTGCAAGATCTGCGGTGCTCATGTACAAATGTGTACATTCTGCTCCTCGACTTTTGTTTTCCTGCCCAACCTTTAAAATATTTCGGGTATACTTTACAAGTTACGCCCAAGGGCACTTATCAGTTGGGTCACCACTTACACAACATAGGCAATGTAACACTTGCCTATGTTGCCTTGGGCCGGCGACGTATAGTGGTTTTTGTTATCCAGGCCTAGCAATGGTTTCAGCTCTCAATCCTTTGCTTTAAAAGGCTTTTACAGTTTTGAGTTTGTTTCTATAAGTGATTAAGATTGACTAAAATATTCATTTCGTTCTAACATCTGACTAACATTTTCACATGGAGTCACACAAATGCCAAAACTAACCAAAAAGCTTGTAGAAAGCAGCTTACCACGAGAAAAAGATTATGTTGTCTGGGATGATGAGATAAAAGGGTTTGGGTGTCGCATTTTACCATCCGGACATAAAACTTACGTATTTCACTACACATCTCCAACAACCAGAAAATATTCGTACCTTAAAGTAGGTGTGCATGGGAACTATACGGTTGATCTTGCAAGGGATAAAGTGAAGCAATGGTGTGCTAATATTGCTCAAAATATTGACCCAAAGGAACAAAAGAAAGTAAAACAAATTGAAGAGCGGCAATCTATCTCTTTTGAAGATTTTTGGAAAGTATTCACAGAAAAATATATCAAAGAAATGCATAAACCTTCGACGATCAATCGAGATACTTCAAGAATTAAAAATTACATACTGCCCTTCTTTGGCAAAAAATCAATCATAGAGATTGAACAAAGAGATATAATAGCTTTTAAAGACTCTCTGGTTCATATAAAGGGCAATTGTACAAAATGTCTTCGCCTTTTAAGCGTAGCTTTTAACCAAGCGGAACTTTGGGAATATATCCCAAGAAATAGCAACCCTTGTAGAGGGGTGCCTAAGTATCCAGATAGGAAGATGAATCGTTTTCTAAGTGATGAAGAATTGGCTCGGCTTAATCAAGTTCTCTCTGAAAAAACTAAAGCTGATGCAGCCTCTAACTATACTATCGCAGCTTTCCGGCTGCTTATGTATACGGGTTGCCGTTTAGGCGAAGTTTTAAGCCTAAAGTGGGAAGATGTAAACCTTAAAGAAAATTTCATACACCTTAAGGACAGCAAAGTAGGAGAACGAGGTATTCCACTAAATGAGAGCGCTAAAAATGTAATTTTAGGTCTTCAAAAACAAGTCGATAACCCTTATGTATTTTGCGGTGATAAAAAAGGTACTCATCTCTTCACTATCCAAAAAACCTGGGATCGGATCCGCAAAAAAGCTGGCATACCAGATGTGCGCATTCATGACCTTCGCCATTCGTTTGCTAGTTTTGCTTTAAAGAAGGGGGTAAGTCTTTATGGGGTATCTAAACTTTTAGGACACAAAAATATTGCAACAACCACACGTTATGCGCATTTAGAACTAGAAGAATTAAAGAAATTAACGAACATTGTGGACCAGGCATTTAGCAACTGTGACTAGTCTGATATTTCTGATTTTTCTTTAACCCCAGTCATCAAAGCTTGGGAAGTCATACCGGCGCTTTCTTTAACGAGAGAATTGAGTTTTTGAGCCACCAACTCAAACAATCAGAATGGCTCTAACACCTCCGTAATAGTTTTTACTTTAGGGGTGGATTATCGGGATCGTACATGCGGATTTTTAACTTCTTTTCTTCGGCATCCCCATTGCCTTTCATCCCAGTCATTAATGCCTGAGAGGTCATACCGGTGCTTTCTTTGACGAGAGCATTGAGTTTTTGGGCAAGTGGCTCAGTCGGTTCTTTGGCAAACTTGGTGGCCAGATTCAAGAATCGTTTGTTGGTCAAAAGCTCAGTGAGCACAGCTCCACCACCTATGACCTTAAACGGAGTGATAAAATCTCCCTTTGCAATTGAACCTATGAAAGCAAGAGCCGTCATGAA
>CANMNU010000025.1 GCA_947499175.1 Alphaproteobacteria bacterium | reverse complement strand
TTCTGCGCAAAAATCATCCAGCAAAACAAATAAGTCTGTGATATCTTTCTTCATGGAAGGCCGTTTATTAAATCAATAGCTAATCTTAGCTAAAACTGCCTTCTAACTCTCGCAAATACTCACTTCTAATCCAGAATTGGGGTTTAAAGCCTTACGTCCTAGAGCGATATTAACTGTATACTTATCATAGTACAGCGCAACTCCTGCCAAACGTCCAAATGAATGCTCACTGAATTCTTTAACTTTTTCGTACAATGGTGTTGCATTTTCATAAAGAAAAGTTTGCAAAGTGTCTTGAATCTTACTATTTATTTGTTTTTTTTGAGTTTCAATTCTTTTCCTTTTGAGTGAAATATTTTGATCAGCAATATCAAGAATACTTTGTGTTGCTTTAAATTTACAAACCGCATCAGTACTATTGCACAAGGAAGTAATAAAAGAATTGTGTGGCAAAGAATTTTCTGGGTTGAATTCATATGCTTTCCATAATGCTTTTAAAAGCACATTGCTATTTACTACAATTATCGTTGTGTTGTTTAGTTTAAGTCTTAATATACATGTTAATGATTTATATAACCCATCTATTTCTTCTTCTAGGTGATCTAGTTGTTTTCTTAAAAGTCCAATACTAAAATTTACAACTGTTACATATGGATTTATGCCAGTGTTTGGTAAGCTTTCTAAAAAACGTATTTCTGCTTGCTGTCTAATGGGGAGAGAGCTACTACTTGGAGCGGCAGCATCAAGTTCATTTGAATTATCGCTACCATATGTTTGTAAAAATAGCTGTAACACTATAATTACTAAAATTTTAAATTTCATAAGTTGTTTCATGTTGTTGTTGGTTTATACAAACAATATGGGGGTGACTTATGTTTTTTTCAATGCTTTATTTTTAAATTATGAAAAATTAATAGGTGCTGGTAGTTAATTAAACCTACAACCCAAGTAAAAATCTTCCTGGGTTTTCTAGGCACTCCTTAACGGTTACTAAAAACGTTACTGCTTCTTTACCATCAATTAAACGGTGGTCATATGAAAGTGCCAAATACATCATGGGGCGAATTACAATTTGTCCATTTACGACAACGGCTCTGTCTTGAATTTTGTGCATGCCAAGAATTGCTGATTGTGGTGGGTTTATAATGGGGGTACTTAGCAATGAGCCAAATACTCCGCCATTAGTTATTGTAAATGTACCACCGGTCATTTCGTCCATGGTTAATTTGCCATCACGGCCTTTTTTACCTAATCCGCCAATGGTTTTTTCAATTTCTGCTAGGCTTAAACTATCTGCATTGCGGATGATTGGTACAACTAAACCACTGGTGGTGGATACGGCAATCCCTAAGTCAAAATAGGTTTTTGTTATAATGTCGCTACCATCAATACAGCTGTTAATAATTGGTTGTTCTTGTAAGGCCTTCACGCACGCTTTTACGAAAAATGACATGAAACCAAGTTTTACGCCGTGTTTTTTTTCAAAACTGTCTTTGTATAGGCTGCGCAATTGACTAATTGAACTCATATCAACCTCATTAAATGTGGTTATCATGGCTGCGGTATTTTGTGCATTTTTAAGGCGTTCAGCTATACGTTGGCGAAGGCGGCTCATTGGGGCGCGCAGTTCTTCGCGGTTTGGGGTTGTAGAAGCGGTTGCACGGTTGGCTGAACTGATGAATTCGTTGACATCACTTGCGCCATGGGGGTTGGTGTTTTGCTTTGTTTCAGCTGGATTGCCGCACTCTTTCGGAGTTCGCAATGACGAATTCTCTACTGTTGATCCGTTATCACGAGACCACGCTAGCGGTTGTGGTGATCCAGTTGAAAGATTCTGCTCAACATTTTTAATCTCAACTTTGCCAGGGGTGAATTTTGCTAAAATTGTGCCAATTTTTACGTTGTTGCCAGATTTTTCAAGGATCTCACTAATTGTACCATCAGCTGGAGCATATACTTCTAAAGTAACCTTATCGGTCTCTAGTTCAACCAATACAGTATCAGCAGAAACTGACTCACCAACTTTTTTATGCCATTTGCCAATTGTTGCTTCGATAACTGATTCACCTAGGGCTGGAACTTTTATTTCTATAGTATTCATTTATTACTCCTGTAATGGTCCAAATAGCGCGGCCTCAATAACAGCTTCCTGTTCCTTAATATGACGGCCAGCAATTCCAGTAGCAGGTGATGCTGCTTCTGGTCGACCCACGTAATAAGGCCGGTTATGTTTGTGCCTAAGGCTTTTTAAAACTTTTTCCAAACGGCGGTCTAAAAAGTGCCATGCCCCAGCATTGCACGGTTCTTCTTGACACCAAATTAGTGGTACATCGCCATAAGGTTTAAGAACATTAGCTAATGTATTACTGGGAAATGGGTAATATTCTTCAAGTCTTATTAGGGGGATGTCGGTGATTTGCTCAAGGTTACGTTTTTCAAGTAAATCATAATAAATTTTACCGCTGCATAAAATCACTCGACTTGCGGTTTTAATATCATTATCTGGTAAAATTTGTTTAAATTGCGTGCCTTCAGCCATGTCATCAAGGGTTGATACAGCTAATTTGTGGCGCAGTAATGATTTGGGTGTCATTACAATCAATGGTTTACGCCATTCGCTATGAACTTGACGGCGTAACACATGGAAGAAATTTGCGGGTGTTGTGCAATTAACTACCTGCATGTTGTCTTCAGCGCAAAGTTGCAAATAACGTTCTAACCTGGCTGATGAGTGTTCAGAACCTTGTCCTTCCATGCCGTGAGGTAATAACATTACTAAACCTGAAAGCCGCAGCCATTTCTTTTCGGCTGAGCTAATAAATTGATCAATAATTACTTGGGCGCCATTGGCAAAGTCACCAAATTGAGCTTCCCATATTACTAGAGCATCTGGGTCAGCTGTACTATAACCATAGTCAAAGCCTAACACTGAAGCTTCTGCCAAAGGGCTATCTATAACTTCAAAATGTGCTTGGGGAGCACTTAAATTGTTTAATGGCAAAAAGCGCTGTTCAGTTTTTTGGTCAAAAATAACCGCATGTCTTTGTGAAAAAGTGCCACGGCAAGAATCTTGTCCAGAAAGGCGAACTTTTATGCCTTCTTTAAGTAAGCTAGCAAAAGCTAAAGCCTCACAAGTAGCCCAATCAATTGGTCCATTTTCTTGTAATGCTTTAAATCGTTGTTCTAATTGGCGTTTAAGTTTTTGATTAATTGCAAAACCATCTGGAACTTTACATAAATCCATACCTAATTTTTTTAAGCTTTCAATATCAACCCCTGTGTTGTCCTCTGGGTGTGCATTTTTAATTTTGCTCCAAGCACCTTCTAGCCAATCAAGTTTTTTTTCATTTTCAGTCAAAGATGACGCAGCACTAAATTCGTTATTTAAGTGATTCTGTACTTCTCTTTCAACGTCTGCCAATTCAACAGTTGTTAATTGGTTGGTTTCTAGTAAATGTTTTGCGTAAATTGCGCGTGTGGTTGGGTGTGTTGCGATAGTTTGATACATAATTGGTTGAGTAAACGCAGGTTCGTCCATTTCGTTATGGCCATAACGCCTGTAGCAAATCATATCTATTACAGCATCAACCTTAAAAGTGCGCACAAATTCAGCAGCTAAGAAACTTACCCAGACCACATCTTCTGGAGAATCGCCATTAACATGAAAAATTGGCGCTTGAATTGCTTTAGCAATGTCTGATGAATAAGGGCTTGAACGCGAGTGGGGAGGGGAGGTTGTAAAACCTATTTGATTATTAATAATTAAATGTAGTGTTCCACCGGTTTCATAGCCTTTTAAACCGCACATACTAAGGGTTTCAGCTACCAATCCTTGTCCAGCAAATGCCGCGTCACCATGCAATAAAATGCCGGCAACTGATTTTCGATTTTTGTCATTTCTAAGGTCTTGCTTTGAGCGAACCTTTCCTAAAACTACGGGGTCAACTGCTTCTAGGTGAGATGGGTTAGCATTAAGTGATAAATGCAGTTTTTGGTCGTTAATTAAACGGTCTGATGAATATCCTAAGTGGTATTTTACATCTCCAGATCCCTTATAGTTTTCAGGGTTTAAACTTTGTCCTTGAAATAACGCTAAAATTTGGCGAATCGGTTGCTGCATAATGTTTGCTAATACGCATAGGCGCCCGCGATGCGACATACCAATGCAAACTTCTTGTACTTCATGACGGCAGTAAACTTCAAACACTTGCTCTAGGCAAGGAATAATGCTTTCTCCACCTTCTAAACCAAAACGTTTTGCGCCAGGAAACTTTGTATTTAAAAATTTTTCAAATGATTCTGCCTGCGTAAGTTGGGTTAGAATTTTTTTAGAATCTATTTTTGGTTTTACGGAATTTTCAATGTGTTCTTGAATCCAGGCTTTTTTTGCTGGATCTTGAATATGCATAAACTCCACACCAATAGTGCTACAGTAGGTTTTACGTACTCTTTCAAGAATTGCACTTAAGGTTGCGCGTTCAAAACCCAGCACATTATCAATGTAAATTAAACGGTCGTAATCATTTTCACTAAATCCATAGGTTGCAGGATTAAGCTCTGGGTGTTCTGCACGTTTTTCAATACCTAGTGGGTCAAGACTTGCTGCTAAATGGCCGCGCACCCTATAGGAACGAATCAGCATTAGAGCACGAATTGAATCAATCGTGGTAGATTCATTTTGTTTAGGGGAAGAATTAATAGGGCCAATATCACGAAAAACCCTTTGCCACTTTTCTTCAACTTCTTCAGGGTTTGTTTGAAATTTACGATATATTTCGCTTAAAAATGCAGCATTATCACCACTTAGCAAGTCTTGCATTTAGGCATTCTCCATGGCGCTTTTCATGGCGCTACCCATATGTGCAGGGGTAGGGGCAATCATAATTCCGTGGTTTTGTAGAAAATCAATTTTATCCTTAGCGCTATCACCTTTGCCAGATGCAATTGCTCCTGCATGACCCATACGTCTGCCTACAGGTGCTGTAACGCCTGCAATAAATGCTGCTACTGGTTTTTTACGGCCTTTTTTTGTTTGATGTAGAATGTATTCAGCTGCTAATTGTTCATCTTGTCCGCCAATTTCTCCAATTAATAAGACCCCGTGTGTTTCAGTGTCGTTCCAAAACATTTCTAAAACATCCACAAAATTTAACCCTTTAACAGGGTCACCACCTATACCAATACAAGTACTTTGTCCTAGGCCGTTTTGGGTGGTTTGATAAACCGCTTCATAGGTTAGTGTGCCTGACCGGCTGATAATTCCCACATTGCCTTTTTTGTGAATAAATCCTGGCATAATGCCAATTTTGCACTGGTCGGGGGTAATAATTCCTGGGCAATTTGGTCCAATTAAATAGCATTTTTTGCCGACTAGACTTTGCTTGACCCGCACCATATCTAACACTGGAATTCCTTCAGTAATGCAGACAATTAATTCAATGCCAGCATCTGCCGCTTCTAAAATTGCATCTGCCGCATAAGCAGCTGGTACATATATCATGGTTGCGTTAGCTTTAGTTTTTGAAACTGCATCATATACAGTATCAAAAACAGGACGTTCTAAGTGTGTTGATCCACCTTTACCAGGTGTAACACCACCCACAACTTGTGTGCCATAAGCAATTGCTTGCTCACTATGAAAAGTACCTTGTTTGCCGGTAAATCCTTGGCAAATAACTTTAGTGTCTTTGTTTACTAAAATAGCCATTGCTTAACCTTTATAATTTTTTTTGAGATTTCCATACCCGTCTTTGCGAAGGAGCAAAGCGACTGCGGCAATCCAGTTAAACTAATCCATGTTGCATTTATCACTAGATTGCCACGCCTCTGAGAGGCTCGCAATGAGAGTATGTGTTCATTTTCACTTCCCACTAATCTTTCAAAGCTGCAACTGCTTTTTTGGCAGCTTCGTCTAAACCATCAGCTGCAATTATATTGAGCCCTGATTCATTAAGTATTTGTTTGCCAAGATCTTTATTTGTGCCTTGTAAGCGTACAATTAATGGAACTTTAAGCTGCATTTCTGAGGCTGCTGCAATAATGCCATGGGCTATAATATCACAGCGCATAATACCCCCAAAAATATTTACCAAAATCGCCTTAACATTTTCGTCTTTTAAAATAATTTGAAATGCTTTGCTGACTTGTTCTTTATTTGCATTACCGCCCACATCTAAAAAGTTTGCAGGTGATCCGCCATAATGCTGAATAATATCCATTGTTGCCATAGCAAGCCCTGCACCATTGACTAAACAGCCGATATTTCCTTCGAGTTTCACATAGCTTAAGTCGTATTTTTTTGCTTCAGTTTCTGCAGCATCCTCTTCAAATCGGTCATTTAGGGCTTCAATAGCTTTATGTCGATATAAGGCATTATCATCAAAACTAATCTTTGCATCTAAAGCCAATAAACTTCCCTCTTTAGTAAGTACTAATGGGTTTATTTCAATTAAACTGCAATCGCAATCTAGGTAAGTTTCATACAAACATTGTAATAAATGAAGTATTTCTTTTGTTTTATCTAAAATCCCTAAAGTGGCCGCTACACGGCGAGAATGATAACCTTGAATTCCAGACACTGAGCAAATACCTAAATTAACAATTTTATCCGGATTTTTTTCAGCAACTTCTTCAATATCTGTACCACCTTCGGCGGATGCTATAATGCACACCTGTTGAGTATTACGGTTTAGTACCAGGCTTATGTAAAATTCAGATGCAATATTTGAGGCACATTCTACGTAAATTTTGCGTACAACCTGGCCTTTTGGTCCAGTTTGCTGAGTTACAAGAGTTGATCCGAGTAAGGATGATGCATAACTTGAAATTTCATCTAGGCTTTTGCATAGTTTTACTCCGCCAGCTTTACCACGTCCACCTGCATGAATTTGTGCTTTTACAACCCAAGTTTTCGTATCAAACTCTTGAGATAATTCTTTGGCAATAGTAACTGCTTCTTCAGCTGTTTCTGCAGGTTCACCATATCCTGTAGCTACATTAAAAGAATTTAAAAGCTTTTTAGCTTGATATTCGTGAATGTTCATTTATAACCCCAAATCAACACATGCTTTTGTTAAGGATTGGACCGATTTAACCGAGGCGTCAAGTTGATCTTTTTCAATTTTATTTAGTGGTACTTCTAATATTTTTTCAACTCCATTTTTGCCAATAACTACAGGTACTCCTACATAAATACCATTTATACCGTATTCGCCATTAAGTTGAGCAGCGCATGGTAAAATTCGCCTTTGGTCAAGTATGTAGCTTTCTGCCATTTGCAAGGCACTTGCAGCTGGAGCATAAAAAGCAGACCCAGTTTTTAACAAATTAACAATTTCAGCACCGCCATTTTTAGTGCGATCTAATATTTCATCAATCTGTGTTTGTGTAATCCAGCCGTTTTCAACAAAAAATGCTAATGGAATGCCAGAAATAGTTGTGTAACGGGGCATTGGCACCATGCTATCTCCATGTCCACCAAGTACAAAGCTTTGAATGTCTTGGGCTGATATATTAAGCGCTTCTGCCAGAAAACATTTAAAACGTCCTGTATCCAAAACTCCAGCCATGCCCACAACTTTATTAGGGTTAAATCCAGTGGTTTTTTGCATTAACCAAACCATAACATCTAATGGGTTTGTAATGACAATAACGAACGCATCTGGTGCATAGGTTTTAATGCTTTCGCCAACTGTGCTGATAATTTTGCCATTAATATTTAATAGATCATCACGTGACATTCCTGGTTTGCGTGGTACCCCGGCAGTAACAATAACTACATCAGCGCCTTCTAATAAACTGTAGTCATTGCCACCTTGAATTGAGGTATCAAAGTTATCAGCACTAAAAGATTGCGCCAAATCAAGTGCTTTACCCTGTGGCACTCCTTCAGCAATATCAATTAAGACCACATCGGCTAAATTACGTTGCATTGCCAAATGGGCTAAGGTGCCACCAATGTTGCCACTGCCGATTAAAGCTATTTTGGGTCGCTGCATTTTTGATCCTTACAAAGCTATGGGTTGATTTTGATGTTGATAATGGATGAAATCAAGACCTGCCATTAGTCCCGCTTCATCAATACTGTGCGCTAATCCTGAACAAGTTTGGGTCATTACATTAACTCCTAATTGCCGCAATTGAATTTGCGCTAATTGTAGGCTTGCGTATGGCACTACTAAATCAGCCGTGCCGTGTACAAGCAATACCGCAGAAGTTGATAATGGTTGCGTATTTAAAGGTGGATAAAATGCACCTGAATAACCAATTACGCCGCCAAGGCGTGCCATACTATAAATCATATCTAATGCCAGCATTGCTCCTTGGGAGAATCCCATTATAATTAAATCAGATGGCAATAAACGATACTCAGCTAATAGGCGTTTTAAAAAGCGGTTAACATGAGGGCGGGCTTTATCAAGACCAGCACGAATATTTGTATGATCAAAATCTTGTAAACCAAACCACTGGTAACCACCAAATGGGTTAGTTTCACTTGTTTCAATAGCATTTGGTGAAAAAAACGTGGTGGTTGGAAGGTTTGGCTGCCATATTTTGGCAATTTCTAAAAGATCATCGCCATTTGAGCCGTAGCCATGTAAAAGTACAACCAGTTTTTGCGCTTGGTTTTTGGGTAGTATATGCGGACAATTTTCAAACAATTTATTAAAATTCTAGAATAAATTTACTGGTTCATTAGAACAAAATCAGCCCTACATTTCAATGGTGGTATTTTCATGGTAGTTAAAATTATAATACCTCCAATAAAACAAGAGAAAATTAAGCAGCAAAGTGTAAAACGAGCTATGAATCTTTCCTCAAAATTGCTGCTTAGTGCTATTGATAACGGTGGGCAGTTTATAAATGACCTAACAGGTTAAATGAAAGAACATCTTTCTCATACGAGTAATTAACGCGTTCAAAATATGGCACGTCTGCGCGTGTTCCAGATGCTTTGATAGTATATCCACCACCATGACGCTTTTCTAGATCATAACTAAGTCCATTAAAATAGGCCGAGTTACTATCTCCTGTGTAATGCATTATTCCTGCTGCCATCATATTTAATACTTCTATTTGACCTTTTTTATCATATTTTTCGGCAAAACGATCAAGAAATTTATCTGAAACAAGAACTTTAAATTGTTTTTTATCTTGTTTTTCAAATAACATAGAGCGTAATGCATTTATTGCTTTTTCAGGATCAATTTCTTTATTTCTCAGCTTATCAAGCCAAATATCAGAGTAGGCCTGTGTAAAAATTTGTTGTTGCATAGATAATTGTTTTAGCTGTTGTTTTTCCAATTGTTTTTCTAAGTGCTCTTGTTTTGCTAAATTAATAAGATCTAATTCAGTATTATCATCTATATTCCCTGTTTTATTTACAGGAATTTTTAGCTGCGTTTGTGTTTTTTCCAATTCACTTTTTGATTGTTCTACAACTTTAAATTGTGTATCCAGACCCTCTTCTTTCTGCTTTTCTATTACAGTAATTTGTTGTTTTTCCTCTACAGGAAAACCAATTTCCTCAGGTGTAATCCCTGAATTTTTAGCAGAATTAACAATATCTAATTTTCCAATTTTTTTTACTCTTTTGTAATCATCTGAACTAATGCCTGCCTTTGTTAACATTCGGTATAATTTAACGTAATAACCGGGCTTCAGATTATCAAATGATGTTAAATCGGAAAGTTTATGAAAAAGTTTATCAAAAAGTTTTTGTGGATCATTCAACTCATCTTTATCGGAGTATAATTTTGGAGAAAGGCGAGTCGTTGACGATGTAGATTTATTTTCATTTTTTACATAATCAACATGGACCAATTCATTGATAAATCCCGATTGCAGCAAAGCAGAGTCAGGGTTACCTATTTTATTTCCTGTTATCAGATATTCAAATAATTTAGGAAAGCTACCATAAAGAATATTTATCCATTTTGAAGTCTTTTCTTTAACAGACATCTTATCCCAGTAAAACTTCAATAATTCTACATGAGTGTGATATAACATAAGTGAGAAAGTCCTAAAATCCTCTTCTTTACTAGGATGACTATTGTATTTGGTTTGCTTTAAGTACATAGCATCGTCAGTGGATAAAATGTGAGAATTTATCTTAATTGTATACGATTTACCACACCCTATGATACTATTTTGTCTTATTTTAAGTGAAAAGAACATATCATAAAAAACATCTAAAAAAATTATTTCATATGATTTAGGGGATTTTGCAATTCCCTCTAACTTATCAATCCATTTAAGCCTACGTTCGAGTGCCTCTTTATTGCCTCCGTCGTTTGAATATGACTTCTGTATGATTTCCGCAAGATCTTTTATTTTGTCTATTGGTAGTTCTATGCCTGATCTTTTACTCGGAAGAGATGCATCTCTTGTGAAATTACAAGCTACCTGTAACAATTCTTTATATTCATCGTCATTTCTTGCAATTTGTTTTATTTCATGGCTAAGTTGCTCTTCAGTATTAATCCCAGTATTATATAGTGCTTTACAGCGTTCACGGATATCATTAATAAGATTTTCTATTTGTGTAGGAAGATTACTTTCCATACCATAATATGAGCTATTTAGACTAAAAATAACCAAAAATAATATATACGTTACTATGCGATTATTAGAAAATATTTTTGTTTGCACAATTTTGACCTTTCATTTAAGTTGCTGATTGAATGAATCTTGTAACCGTATTTTTTAATGTTGTCAACAATGTTTTATTGGGTGCTGTTTAAAATAAAAGCATAACTTTGTGTGGGTGGCTTTGTTCGTCAGTGGGGGCATAGTCATTAGTCTCTACCTGATTAGTTACTAAACAGTTGGTCTAATTTATTTATTGCTTCCTCTGGCAATGGTTCTTCACAACAAATACAAATATCACTACCATAGGTGATTTTTAGCAATAATAATTCTAAAATTGACAGTGTATTAATTGTTTGGTTGCCACTTGAAATTTGCAAAGGGGCAAAATTTTTTAAAATATCCGCTAATTTGTTACATGGCCTAGCGTGTAATCCATCAGGAATTTTTACTTTAAATACGTATTCCATAGTTTAGGCTTTAGTTTGAATTGGCGCTAATAAAGTTGACGCTATTTGAATATATTTGCGTCCGGCATCAAATGATCTTTGCGCCACCTCTTGCAGGTCTGAAATTTTACGATCTTCAGCAAGTCTAATTAACATTGGCAAATTAACTCCCGCAATTACTTCAATTGGTTTTACACCCAAAGCTGACATCGCTAAATTTGAAGGCGTGCCACCAAACATATCAGTTAAAATAACTACGCCATTACCTGTATTAAGTGCATCAATTGCTTGGTGTAGTTCATTACGTTTTACGTCTGCATTATCACTTGGATAAATAGCAATACTAATAACATTTTCCTGCTGTCCCATGATACCTTCAAGAGTTTCTAAAAGGGCATTTCCTAATGGGCCGTGGGTTAAAAGTAAAATACCAATCATAAATTTTCCCTAGCTAAATCACGATGCTCAATAATGCAATCATAATGTAATTTTTTTAAAATGTTATAAAAATACTCACAAGCAAAAACGCTGCGGTGTTGTCCTCCTGTACAGCCAAAAGCCAAATTAAGATAAAATCTGCCTTGTTCCTGGTAGCCATGAATGGCATTTACTAAAAATTCCCGAAGGTGATGTTCAATAATTGGCCAGCGAGAATCTTCTTTAATGTATGATTGTACCTGTAAATCTTTACCATTTAGTGGGCGAAGATTGGTGTCATAAAACGGATTACTTAAAAATCGCATGTCTAAAACTAAATCAGCAAAATTAGGTGCACCTTTTTTGTAAGAAAATGAAATCAGCTGAATTTTTAGTTTCGCTTCTTTTTGTTCTTGTAAACAATGTTGCAAAATTAAACGTATGTGGCGCACTGTAAGCTCGGTAGTATCAAGCTGAATTTCGGCAATTTTTTGCAAAGGTTGCAGTAACTCGCGTTCCTGGGCAATGGCGCTGGCTAAATTTTGTGTAAGTATCGGGTGTGGGCGCCTGGATTCATTATAACGTTGTTGAATCTTTTCTTCAGAACAATTTAGAAAAATTACTTTTAAACTTATACAACTATTATTTTGAATCTCTTTAATAACCTCTACAGCTTTATTTTTGGGGTAAAGGCTTTTAGCATCAATCCCTACTGCATAATTTAATTTTGAATTATTTGTGGTAATAATATGCTCAACTAAAGTTGGCATCATTGAAATTGGCAAGTTATCAATGGTCTGGTAGCCTTGGTCTTCCAAAGCTTTTAATGCTGTAGTTCTTCCTGCTCCAGAAAGACCAGCGATTACGACTAAAGATAAGGCCATTGCCTACACCTAATTAAAATCATATGATCGATTCTAATTGATTTTTATAAGAAATAGCTATGCGTTGTTTATTATTTTTGTTAATTTTTCCGGTAATTTTTGCAAAGGTGCCGACTGCTGCACTTTTTCCTACAAAAGTTGAAGCGCAAAATGTTGTAGTCAAATATCTTACTACCAAAATTTTAAATGGCCCTAAAAATGGTGCTGCATATGTAAGTATTTATAATGGCAACCAATTTCCTGTTACTCTATACAAGGTGAAAGTTACACCTGAAGTTTTTGATAGGGTAGAATTGCATGACCATATTGAACGCACAGATGTTAACGGCAATAAGTACATGGAAATGATTGAAATTCCAGAAATGGAAATTGCCCCTGGGCAAACTCTATTTTTAGCCCCAGGAAGCAAACATTTAATGCTCATGGGTATTAAGCCAACTTACTGTGGTGAAAAAACTTTGACCTTTAAATTTTCATTTCGAAAGAATTCCAGAGAAACTTTTGATATAAGTGTGGAAATACCTGTTGTAAAAGATAGCCCAAGATGTGGTGAGTAATTTCCAATTGAGCTTTACCCGCATTATCTATAGACTGAATCATCTTTTACCAACGTTTAGTTTAATATGTCAGCAACTATTGAAAATTCCAAAAACCCTTTAGCTTACGATGCCAAGTCATGGCCGTTTGAAGAAGCAAAACGCATTATCGCGCGTTTACAGGGGAAATTGCCGCAAAAGGGTTATGTGCTTTTTGAAACTGGCTATGGTCCTTCAGGGTTGCCTCATATAGGTACGTTTGCTGAAGTATTGCGTACAACCATGGTACGTAAAGCTTTTCAAACATTAAGTGATATTCCAACTCGTTTGTTTTGTTTTTCTGATGATATGGATGGCTTGCGCAAAATTCCTGACAATGTGCCAAACAAAGAGATGTTAGCTAAATTTTTAAATATGCCGCTGACTAAGGTACCCGATCCTTACGAAAAATTTGAAAGTTTTGGCCAGCATAATAATGCTATGTTAATGCGCTTTTTAGACAGTTATGGTTTTGAATATGAATTTCAAAGCTCAACTGATTGGTACAAATCAGGACGGTTTGATCCAGCATTAAAGCTCGTCTTACAACATTACGAAGAAATTATGGCAATTATGTTGCCAACCCTGCGTGATGAACGTCGTGCAACCTATAGCCCATTTTTGCCAATTTGCCCACGCACAGGTCATGTATTACAAGTACCAATGGTTGAACTGCACCCAGAACGTGATTCTATTGTCTATAAAGACCCTCAAACCAATCAATTGACGGAAGCGCAAATTACCGGTGGTAACTGCAAGTTACAGTGGAAGATTGATTGGGGGATGCGTTGGTACGCCATGGGTGTAGACTATGAAATGTCAGGAAAAGACTTAATTGATTCTGTGAAATTATCATCTCAAATTTGTAGAGTACTTGGCGGAAGAGCTCCAGAAAACTTGACTTATGAATTATTCCTTGACCAGGAAGGGCAGAAAATAAGTAAATCCAAAGGTAATGGATTAAGCATTGATGAATGGCTAACTTATGCTCCGCAAGAAAGCCTTGCATATTTTATGTATCAATCCCCTAAAAAATCCAAAAGACTTTATTTTGATGTGATCCCAAGAGCGGTTGATGAGTATTTGCAACACGTTTCAAAACATACTGCGCAAACTGAAACAGAACAATTAGATAATCCTTCATGGCATGTACACGGTGGTGATGTTCCACTGCCTGAAAGTGCCTTAAGTTTTA
>CANMNU010000024.1 GCA_947499175.1 Alphaproteobacteria bacterium | reverse complement strand
TGCTTTACCTACCTCCTTACTCTCCAGATCTCAATCCAATTGAGAAAAAATGGGCTCAGGCTAAAGCCATTAGGAGGCGCCTGGGTGGAACTATTGAAGGGTTATTTAACGAACATCTCCTGTAATCAAATTATTTGTTAATAACTATAATTATTTTTTTCATGATGTGTCCCTGCAGAGTAGACTCATTTATATTGACAATATACGTGGTTTGTGCAAATAAAATAATCTATATGCAATATTTTTCTTAAAGGATTTAAGACATGAATTTTACAAATATTTTACTTTTAACACTAATCGCTATAATCATGACGACAGCAAACTTTGCTGCAGATACAGATAGAACTGAAGGCGTAATTAAACCTATTTATGTATCAAGTAAATGGTATGGACGCTTTGTAACTAAAGAAGGACCAGTTTTTTATCATTTACCTGAGGCCCTTTTGATTACTCATGAAAGAGCTTTTTCTCCGCCTAACGTGCTCTCTGATACTAAGTTTAGTTTTTCTCCAACATCAGGCATTGACGATTGGACGCCCCTTTGTGCACTTAACCTAGGAAGAGAGATGACAGCAGAACAGTTTTTTGATGAGCTTAAGAGAGCAACTCAAATCATTAAAACTCAACCTCCTGAGCTTGCCGAGTTTCTAAAAAAGTAGGCCCATACACTCAAAGTGTAGCCTTTGTATAATCGTAATTAAAACTAAAATCAATACCTACCACTTCGCACCAAGCGCTAAGTTATAATTTTTCATAACTTAGTGCCAAATGTTCCACCAATAAATCACTATCTCAAGCACATTACGCCTGTTTAAAAATCGGTTATAGGCATCTTATCTGTAGAGTGATGTGTAAGGTTATACATAATTGTTTCCAAAAATCTCATTCAAGAGTTACAGCAGTCATATAGCCCCCAGTATTTTTGCTTTAAAGGTCATGGTTGAAAAAGGAGTATTTTATAGTGCACTAAGAAGCCATTCCGCTTACTGTAACAGTGTTCCAAGAAAGGACTTTGTAGTCAAAGCAGCGATCTTTCAATTTGTTAGTTTTTTGGTGATCTTGCGTTTCAAAATTTAGAAAAAGCGTCAAATTATTTTTGTTTTCACCTATGAAATTTTACAATAAATAAGCTAAATAGCTGTGTGGTAGTGAGTGATTTTTCTAGACGAAATCATGGATAAAAGGTGGAGGGTGGTAGGTCTAGCAGGCCAGTGTTTTTATTAGTGTTCGTAATGTGAAATTTATTCATGTTTGGTTTAATTGCCAAAACTGGCATATTGCAGCACGGAAAAATTATTGTTAGGTAGTTCTAATTTAATGTGTTTAAAAAACTAAGAGGTGATAGCGTGCCATTGCAGTATCCTGTATTTTTTGCTAATAATATTCTTGAATCAATTAATGGTATTAATTTTACCTACAGTGAAGTTCTAATTTTATCGTATTTTGCGCATGGACAAGTTTCTAGTTATGAACTGTCTAATACTTTACTGATTACAGAGCAAACCTTACAAACTCAATTTGAAAGTATTTTTAAAAAGCTAGGGTGTAGTTCTGTGGAGCAAGTAGTTGGTTGGATTGAGCAATCGCATCAAAAAGGTGTGTTTACGGATTTTTACAAAAATAGCTTGGCACAAGAAAGCATTTTTAAAAATTGCTTAGGAGAAATAGATGGTACTATTGATAAGAAAAACATAAGAAGTTGTTTAATAGTTTATAGCCAACACAAAAAATCTCATCTTGAGGTTTTGATGAAGCTAAAAATTCATCTTCTAACACTGGGTATAAAAAAAATTATTGCTATTAAAAAAGAAGAGTATGTTGATACAAATAATATGAAGTTGGATTTGCAGAAGATAAATTATCCAATCGCATTATGTTTGTACATGGTTTCTCAAAGGGAAGCACCTGAAGAATACGTTGCCTTGATTCTAGCAAATATCAAAAAGCAGATAAATAATCCATTTCTTGAGACTATTTTGCTTTTTTTTGGTACAAATGTTCCTTCAAACATTTTAGTGAAAAGGTACGTATATTTTGCCCAGAGAAAAAATTATTACTCTAATTTTTTGTGTCTGGCAAAAGAAATTTGGCCATCTTTAAATGTTGATAATTTGTTGGTGAAATTTAATACATTTAAAAAGCCTTTGTTCCAGAAATCTTTGATGCACGATGAATCTCGCGAATCGGTAATTTTATCATTACAGCGCTATCTTATTAAACAAGGTACAAAACAACAAATGATTGGTGTTTTTCTTTGCATAACTTCTTCCTTAATGTTGTTTCCTTTTTTAAAAAGTTATTTCTTTACATCGGAAAAATCTATAATGACTAAATCTTTGATACAACCAATAAGGTCTTCTTTAGTTATTCCTGTGGAAAATACTTTGCTAAAACGCCCAAAATTAATAAGTGATATCGGTGAAAAGCTAGCAAACTCAACAAATAGTGAAGATAAAAAAGGAGATGAAATAAAAACTATTGCCTTAGTAGGAATCACAGGTATGGGTGGAGTAGGCAAGACAACTTTAGCACGTTACTATGCCCATTTTCAGAGTTTTCCGATTGTTTGGGAAATTAATGCTGAAACAAAGGATAGCTTAATCAATTCTTTCAACGACCTAGCGCTTTCACTTGCTCAGACAAAAGAGCAAAAAAGTGAGCTGGAGCTTATTCAAGCCGTACAAAATCCTGAACAAAAAGAAAAACAAATATTTATATTTGTAAAAAACTTTCTAAAACAAGCATCTTCATGGCTATTGATTTACGATAACATTGAAAATTTTTTAAAAATTAAAGAATATTTGCCTGATGATGCATTGGTCTGGGGTAACGGTAAGGTAATTTTGACCACCAGAGACGGTAATATTGCAAAAACAGCGCATATAAGACCGGAAAATGTGATTGAGTTAGGAGAGTTAAATGATCAGGAAGCGTTAACTCTTTACTGTAAAATTTTTTACAATAAGGAACTAGATAGTTTAGCAAAAGAGGTTAAGTACAATCTCCAACAATTTTTAAAACATATTCCTGCCTTTCCTTTGGATGTTTCGGTAGCTGCTTATTATATTAAAAACACCGGAATTGGTTTGAAAGAGTACCTGGAAAGAATATCCCAGGATAATTTGAAGTTTTCAAAAGCTGAGGCTGAATTACTAGGGGGGGTGATTAATTATAATAAAACACGTTATGGTATAATTTCGTTATCTTTTAGAAAAATTATAGAAAAAAAACCAAATTTTGTAGATTTACTTTTGTACATTTGTTTACTGGATTCGCAAGATATCCCAGAAGAGATTTTGGATTTTTATAAAAACAAAACTTTAACTGAAAATTTTTTGCACAGTTTAAGAAAGTACTCATTGGTAACCAGTGATTATAACGAGAAAAATGCATATGGGAAAACTTTTTCTCTACATCGCAGTACTCAGCAAATGGGGTTAGAATTTCTTCTAAATGATTTAAAATTAGAGGACAAAGATAATTTAATTCAAAAAGTAGATACTAGCTTTGAAAAGTATTTGGCTAGTGTCACTAATGAAGAAAACATGTCAAAGATGAAAATTTTACTTAATCACTGTGAAAAATTTTTGAGTCACAGTACTGTAAATGACTCAATAAAAGCATACATTGGAATAGAACTAGGAACTATATATTATCTGCTTTTAGATTATGTAAAAGCGCGGTCTATTCTTAAAGAAAGTATGAAGCAACTTAATAAGTGCGATAACAAAAATTATCTAAAAATGGCTCAAGCCTTAATGTACCTAGGTATTATTAGTCGGGAAATAACAGGTTATGAAGAGGCGAAGCAATTGTTAGAACAGAGTTTAGCTATCTATCGACAACGTTTTTCCAATGATTATTTAAAAATTTGTAAGACGCTAGTATATTTGGGTCAAGTAAATAGAAATCTAGGAGAATACGGAAAATCAGAAGATTTGTTAAAAGAAAGTTTGGCAATTTATCAAAAAAATCTTCCTGAGAAACGCTCAGGAATTATCAAAAACTTGTATCAGCTCGGACATGTTTATCAAGACAAAGGGTACTATAGACAAGCTCTAGTGTTAATGAAAAAAGGACTTATGCTTCATAAAGAGTATTTTTCTAGTGAGGATCTTGAAATGTCTTCAATGCTTGTCTATTTAGGAAATCTCTACCGAGATATTGGGCAATATCAAAAAGCTAAGGAAATGATTGAAAATAGCATTATGCTTTTGCAAAAAAATAATATTTCTACAGAACACGTTGACTATGCGTGGACATCTATATATTTAGGTGAAATTTATAGAATTATTGGGAGGTTGGAAGAGTCTCAAGATTTGCTTGAAAAGGGTTTTATGATATATGAGGCTAATTTAGCAGAAAATCATGTAGCAATAGGTATAGCTTTAGAATATTTGGGTAGGACTTATCTTGATTTGGTGATGTATGATAAGTCTAAACAGTGTCTAGAAAATAGCCTTAAAATTTATGAGAAAAATTATGGTAAAAAACCTCACATTAAAATAGGTCAAGTATTAAACACCCTTGGTAATTTATATATTCAAAAAAATCAGTTATTTATCGCCGAGTTTTTAATTAGAAAGGCATTGGATATTTTTGAGGAAATTAATCATCCTAACAAGTACATGGCTTTTGAAAGTCTATCTAATCTTTATGAGAAAAAATATTTAAATTGTTTCGATTCGTTTAACTATGTAGATGCCAAATTATGCCATGATAAGGCAATAGATTACTTATTAAGGTCTTTAGAAGTTATTAAATTGTATTTTAATCCACTCTCGTATCACTCTATGAGGATACAGCAAAAAATAAGAAATATGCAGCAGAGGGGATACTATATAGCAGGATCAAAATTTGGATACCCTTTCAAATAATTTATGTGAGATTTACAAAATTTTTTGAAGCTATAGTTATTATTGACACAGATGAAAAAAGCAATTATTAAGTCAATCAGGAATACATTAATATGAGATATTAAATGGTAAAGCTGCTTTGGATTTTTCTTTTTACCTTTTGCTTTAACTATCAGATTACCGCAGTGGGTAGGTCTTCATTAATTGAAGAGGCGTCAGGTTTATACAGAAAATTTTTAGCTAGTAAAACAATTAAAGACACTAAAATAGTTTATAGGGGGAGAGAAGTAAATCTGGGTGTTTATCAGCACTACAAAGGTAGTTTTTATCAGCTATTGGATACTTGTAGGCATACAGAAACTCAAGAAGTGCATGCACGATATCAAGCTTTATACGGAGATTATCAAATATGGATTAGGCCACTTGCAATGTTTTTGGAAGAAATAGAAATAGAGGGCAGAAAAGTTCCACGTTTTTCTTACTTTTCTTCTATAGAATCATTACTACAAAAAAAGGCCTAGTGTTAAGGTTAATGCGAAACCTGCCACTTAAAATGTAGTAAAGTGATATAAGATATTATATTTATGTTTTTTAGTAAAACAATACAAATAAGAGTAATGTAGAAATTAGTTTTTGAACTATATAAAAGCATTTTGAAATTTTAGACGGTATTAAAAATTTGAAAATCCTTTTATGATTAAAACATTTCTATTGCCAAAATCACATTTTCGGTACTACCTTCACTGAAGACATACAATTTATACGCAACTCTTTAATAATTTAAGTTTTTCAATCGATTTTTCAGACTAATACACTTCTCAAATATTGTGTGGGCTCCCGAACAAAGCTCAAACACTAGGCTCTTATTTGACCGTTGCCACGCACAATCCACTTGTAACTAGTTAATGCCTCTAAGCCCATAGGTCCACGCACATGCAGTTTTTGGGTGCTAATTCCAATTTCTGCCCCCATGCCAAATTGCCCTCCATCTGTAAAAGCTGTTGAAGCGTTAACATACACCACGGCTGCATCAATTTTATCAATAAACCGATTCGCGATTTTAACATCCTCTGTAATGATTGCCTCACTATGGCCGGAAGTGTAATGCATAATATGCTGTACAGCTTCATTTATTGACTCTACAACTTTGACAGCTAGCTTATATGACAAAAATTCTGTTCCAAAGTCATCCTCTTTAGCTTGATGCAGCAGTTCCAAGTTATAATCAGGTTTAAGCATTTCATATGATTTTGCATCGGCAAAAATTTCTACATTGTGATTTTGCAAAGGTTCAATTAAATAATATAAATCGTTAATGCGTTCTTTATGAATTAATAGGCAGTCCAAGGTATTACACACGCTTACCCTTCTAGTTTTGGCATTACTTATAATATCTCGCCCTTTTTTAATGTCTCCATTTACGTCAAAATAAGTGTGCACAATGCCAGCACCGGTTTCTACTACAGGAATTTTTGCGTTTTGTCTTACAAAATTTATAAGCGATTGGCTTCCTCTTGGAATGCATACATCTACTAAACCATTTGCCTGAAGCAAAATGTTTGTTTCTTCCCTGCTGGGTGGGAATAGGTAGACAGCATTCACATCTACACCATGCTCTTTTAAGCAATTTTGTATAATATCCACAAAAATAGAATTGCTATGATAAGCTTCTTTACCACCCTTTAAAACAACAGCATTACCACTTTTAAAGCATAGGCAAAAAGCATCAATCGTTACATTTGGCCTTGCTTCATAAATAATACCTATTACCCCCAAAGGCACTGATACTTTTTCTATTTCTAAGCCATTTGGCATAATTTTATTTTCTAAATTTTTAAAAATCGGAAAAGGTAGCAACGTGACATTTTTTATGTCATCTGAAATTGCTTTTACTCTACTTTCGGTTAATTGCAACCTATCATATTGCGGATTATGTTTATCTATTTTTGCTAAATCTTTAGCATTTGCATCAAGAATTTTATCACATGAATTCAGCAAAACTTCAGCTAATGAAGTAAGTACTGTGTTGCGTTTATCTTCACTCAAAATAGCAAGATCGTAACTGGCAATTTTAGTTTTTTTAAGATATTCAAGAATGCTCATAAAATCTTTCTAAAAAATATGTAAGTGGTCGTAGTGAATAAAATCAGGCTTACCTTTCTTTCCTATATAATCTTCTAACTTTTTAAAATCATAACTAGCAACACCTATTCCTAAAACCTTTTGATTGTTGGTAGCAATTTCTATAATATCACCTTTTAAAAAATTACCACTGCAAGACTCTATACCCACAGGCAATATGCTTATAACCCGCTTATTTTCTTTTAAAATTTCATGCAAACAACTGTTAATTATTATTTTTCCATTTTTTTGTTGATCACTATAAGCAACCCATCTTTTTATATTAGATTTCTTTTTTGAAGCAACAATCATAGTGCCAACCTGTTCACCCGAAGCTAACCTAGTAATAACATTAGGTTGGTTAACTGATGCTATGTGAGTAACTATCCCTAATTTTGACATTTTACGTGCCGTGCTAAGTTTACTAATCATACCACCTCTACCATGGGTACTTTTCTCGCTTGATACATTAATCCAGTTATTTTCTGGATCCATAGTATCAATTAGCCTAGCGTTTGGTTCACTTGGATGGCCGGTATAAACCCCCTCAATGTTACTTAGAATTATGAGTTTGTCAGCATTTATTTGAGAGGCTATAAGACCAGCTAGTTCGTCGTTATCAGTAAACATAAGTTCTTCAACTGAAACGCTATCATTTTCGTTAATGATGGGGATAATGTTACCATTTCTCAAAACTTCTGTAATTAATCTTGAAATATTTAGGTAGTGCTTTCTGGTATTAAAGTCTTGTTTAGTTAGTAAAAGTTGAGACGCCACAATATTATGCTTTTCAAACATTTGCGAATAAATATGTATTAATGCGTGCTGTCCTAATGATGCCATAACTTGCTTATCTGCAAGGGAAGATCCATATTCTTTACCAAAGACCTTGCGCGCAATATTTCTTCCAAAACTCACAGCACCTGAGCTTACTAGGGCTATTTTATGTTTGTTTTTTTGTAAACTTGCTATTTGATCTACTATTGAGGCGATGACTGATTCAAGTGGCGTTCCTTGTTCTGATAGAATGCTTTGTGTACCAACTTTAACTACCATTTTCATTTTGTGTCTCCTCATAGCTAGGGCATAGCCAACACCTTCCAGTCTAATTTCGCTATATTACTCCTTTAAGCAGCTGAAGGAATAGATAATAAATCATGCATACTGATATCATCAAAATATAAGTTTCTGTTTCTTGTATTAATAACCCTTCTAGTGCACCAGCTAAAGTTCGAAGCCCTGTCTGATCTTAAGGATTTTTGAGACTACGGCCGTATAGTTATTAACAAATTATTTGTTAATAACTATACCTTAATACCACAGCTTTTTAAAATTCTGGTAGAGATAAAATGTCAGTACTTGTGAGCATTTACAATTAGCCTTTCATAACAATACTTGTAAACTTTGGTGAAGGAATTTTGCGCGCATGCATTTGAATATGTAAACGTTTGCGAAATTCTTTGCCGAATAAATCGTATGGATCAGGCTGAGTGCGTACTAAACAACTAACATAAACTGCAGTTTCAGTAATTGACATTACCCCTGATAGATTGATGTCACCTATAATTTGATTGCTCCAGCGGTTGTCATTTTGCAAACTTTTAAAAATGTCTTTATACATTTCTTCTACGCTTGTTAGGTCAGCATCGTGACCAACAGGTAGTACAATGCTGCATTGGGAATAATCACGTGATAAATTAAGTAAACTATTAATTTCTGAAAATGCAACCACCTGTATTTTACCATTAGTATGACGAAATTCAATTGCACGAAGGGACATGGCTTCAACGGTGCCAACTTGACCATTTAATTCAACGATTTCACCTATCGAAACAATACCTTCAAAAAGTGTTAGGATTCCTGAAATTATGTCACGTACAAGTGTTTGGGCGCCAATTGAAATTGCTAACCCTAAGACGCCAAAGCTGTAGATGATTGGCATGATGTCAACACCTATTTCAGCTAGAACAATTAACAAAGTTACTGATATCAATGTCCAGTGCAAAATTGAATTTAAAATTGGTCCAGCCGTATTGGTTAGTGACTGCACGTCGGTATATTCGCTGTGGCGATGGGTACGTTTAAGTACAGAACTAACAAAACGTAAGGTAAAACGATTTGTGGCTTTCCAAAGCATAATAAAAATTATGAAAATAATGCCAAGGCGTCCAATAAGGAAGCCAATATTTAACATTTTATCAGTTTCAAAAACCTTCTTAAGGTCATTGATTCTATAATTACTTAAAAGTTTTTGGGCAACGACATCATCAATGTCAACATCGCTTATAAATTTGGAAGCGCTTTTGATTTTTAAATAATCTGGATTGGCGGTTGAGTATGGTGCTTTAGTGAAGTCAACTTTACTTTGTTCATTAAGGCCACCTGAGATAATGTTTTCTGGTCTTTGGCCAGCATAAATTGCTGCAAATATAATACAAATAATGACTTTCCACATAATCGCATCACTAATTTTAATCTTTAAAGCATTCTACTTAATATTTACAATTTTACCAAATTCAGCGTTTAGTTTGTTGGTAACTAAATCATCTAATTTTTCTGGTTCATCAAATTCTAGTCGTACATTAAATACTGAGACTTTCTTTTTAAAGTATTCAGGAATTCGCAAAAAATCTTTAGCAGTTGTCATTAAGTCAATTTTGCGACGGGATGCAATTTTTACCAAACGTTCTAATTCTGGAATTGTGTATGGGTGATGATCAGGAAAGGGGATAAAACGTTTAACATCAAATTCATAATCTTGCAGGGTGCGATTGAATTTTTCCGGGTAGCCAAGACCTGCAAAAGCAATGACTGGGCGTGGGTTAACTTTATCACTAGCACGCATATAAGCACGAGTGGCATGTGGAATACCTTTTGGTAGTTCGCCATTTCCAATGGCAATAACAATAGCTGCTTTGCGTACGCCACGTTGAGGGGATTCGCGTAAAGGTCCGGCTGGGAAGACTTTGCCATTTCCAAAACCTTGAAGTGTATCAACTATAAGCAAGCTAATGTCCTTATGCAGACTATAATTTTGTAGGCCGTCGTCCATAATAATTACACTAGCTCCGTGGCTAATTGCTAATTTTGCTGAAAGTACGCGGTCTTCACCTGCCCAAGTTATGGCTTTTTCAGCTAGTAATAATGCTTCATCGCCTACTTGTAGATATGTATGTTTTTTAAGATCAACTTTAATTGAATCTTTAACAACAGCACCATAGCCGCGACTTAAAATGTGAGGATTGTGACCTGCTTTTTTTAAAATATCAACTAGTGCTATAACTGTTGGGGTTTTTCCAGCACCACCCATTACTAAATTGCCGACGCAAATGACAGGTACTGAAACCTTATGGGTTTTTATTCGTTTACCATACCAGCGGCTAATATATTCATACCCCCATGATGCTGGTAGCAACGCTCTACTTAGTAGGCTATTTTGTCGCCAAAATTTAGGAGCTAAAAAAAACATTTTTCACACTTTGTGGTTATTGAAAATAAATGGTAAAAAAACACTACACATTAAAATGATATCACATCCTAAAAAAATCAGTAGGCTATTTTCGTTATGATAGTGTAGATAATCAATTAAAAAAATTATTGGTGCGATTAACATGGGTAACCAAACTAATAATAAATTTAGTGGATTGGTATTTAAGCTTGTTGTGGGTAAAAATGTTAACAAGCAAGCAATACAAACACTTAGGATAATCCATTGGGTTATGATAAGCGGGGTTGTTATAAGTCCAAATCCAAAAATTATAAGCACTAATGCCATTGGCAAAAATGTTGTCACGCTAACGCTGCATGCTTTTGCTAAGGCGTAACTTAGGTTGTTTAAGCCGTTATAGCGGCAGTGATCAAAAAAACCATCAGCTAAATCTTCTTGATGGACGTTAAATTGTTGGTACACAGTAATTACTGATCCGATCAGCATAACGGTTAATGGTGCAATTTCAGTGCCTAAAATAGGGTGAAGTGCAATAATCCACAAAAAAACCAAGGGAGCTACTAAAATGTGCTGGCGTTGGGCCAGCACTGAAATTTTGTAGACTCCGCTGACGTTCACTTTAGCCTTTGCGTGATTTTTCGAATTTTTTACGTTCGTTAGGGTCTAAAATTGCTTTACGAATACGGATTGATTTTGGAGTAACTTCTACCCGTTCATCTTCCTCAATATAAGTAATTGCTTGTTCTAAAGTCATAATTTTTGGTGGAGTTAAGCGGATTGCTTCATCTCTTCCAGAAGCGCGAACGTTACTAAGTTGTTTGGCTTTTAAAGGGTTAACTTCTAAATCATTATCTCTGCTATTTTCGCCAATAATCATGCCTTCATAAACTTTGGTACCAGGCACAACAAACATGATGCCGCGTTCTTCAAGTTTCCACAGAGCAAAGCTAACAGCTTCACCGGTAGCATTTGAAATAAGTACTCCGTTAGCACGTCCTTCAATGCCGCCTTTATGTGGGCCATAACTATGGAATAATCGGTTCATTACTCCGGTACCGCGGGTAATGGTTAGAAACTGGCCATGAAAACCAATTAGGCCACGAGAAGGTCCGTGGAAAATAATGCGGGTTTTACCGCCGCCTGAAGGGAACATATCTTTCATTTCTGCTTTGCGCAAACTTAAAGATTCAACCACAGCACCAACGAAATCTTCATCAACATCGATAACAATTTCTTCAATTGGTTCTAGGCGTTGGCCTGTTTCTTCGTCGTTTTTATACAAAACGCGCGGGCGACTAATGGATATTTCAAAACCTTCACGACGCATGGTTTCAATTAAAACGCCAAGCTGTAACTCTCCGCGTCCAGCTACTTCAAAGGCATCCTTATCAGAGGCTTCGCTTATGCGAATGGCAACGTTGCCTTCTGATTCGCGCATTAGGCGATCGCGTAGTACGCGTGAAGTAAGTTTAGTACCTTCTTGGCCAGCAATAGGGGAGTCATTAATTGAAAAAGTCATGGCTAAAGTTGGTGGATCGATTGGCTGAGCTTTAATTGGTTGCGTGACTTCCATTGCACAAATTGTGTCAGCCACTGTACTTTTTTCAAGACCTGCAATGGCTATGATATCACCAGCGTGAGCTTCATCAACTGAAACTCGCTCCAGCCCACGAAAACTTAGAAGTTTGGCAATTCGGCCTTGTTCAACTTGTTCTGAAGCTTGGTTAAATACACGTATTGGCATGTTAACTTTAACTGATCCGGTTTCAACCCTACCAGTTAAAATACGCCCTAAATAAGGGTCATATTCCAAGGTTGTAACCAACATTGAAAATGGGCCTTCATTCTTTTGTTTTGGAGCAGGAACGTGGCTAGTAATTAATTCAAACATTGGAGTAAGTGTTTCTTGTGGTTCACCAAGTTCACGTACTGCCCAGCCACTGCGGCCTGATGCGTACAAAATTGGAAATTCTAATTGTTCATCAGAAGCATCCATAGCAACGAAAAGATCAAATATTTCATTTAAAACTTCTTCTGGGCGTGCATCTTGGCGATCAATTTTATTGATAACGACAATGGGGCGTAGGCCTAATTTTAATGCTTTGCCAAGTACAAACTTAGTTTGTGGCAACGGTCCTTCGGCTGCGTCAACTAAAATAATTACTCCATCTACCATGCTTAAAATACGTTCAACTTCACCGCCAAAGTCAGCGTGTCCTGGGGTGTCAACAATATTGATTCGATAATCTTGCCAGCTTAAAGATGTACATTTTGCCAAAATTGTAATGCCGCGCTCACGTTCAAGGTCATTGCTGTCCATGGCACGTTCAGCTACATGCTGGTTTGCACGAAAAGTTCCGCTTTGTTTTAACATATTATCAACCAGGGTGGTTTTTCCATGGTCAACGTGGGCAATGATGGCGATGTTACGTAGTTGCATTTGTAAAATTTCTATTTTGTTATGAAACTGAATTATATATTTTTTAGGAGATAAATACAAGTTAAAAACTGATCAATATAATATAGTATATATTATTACAAATATTTACAGATTTTGCGATATTTTAAGTATTAAGATGTATTATTAAACTGCGACTTTAGCTTTGGTTTAAAATAATGAAAGTAAAAGATGTATTTTTAGTTTTTCTTTTGTGGTTTGCTTGTCTTTCTCTTTCTCACGCTACCACAAATACTGAGCAAAATATGTGTGTTGAAAACAACATGTTGATAAGAAAATATATTAATTACGGAGAGATAAAAGCTACAGCGGATATTGAGTCTGAGAACAGTAAAAACAGATGCACATTTACAGCAGATCAACTTTCTAGTCATTTAAGTTTGTATAATAGACAAGTTGTTGCTAATTTATTGTGGTATCGCTGGTTTTATAGAAAATTTGCAAATATAACTGAAGTAGTTGGCAACACTTTTTTTTATTGTGGATCTGGTCTTTCTACGATTGCTGCAGTTTCAACTGTAATTTGTCCTGATGCACTAAAATATTTTCTTTTTTCAAGTGTTGCGTGTAACACTGCTAATTTAGCATTACTCGGGGTTGCTAATTTTTCATCAACTCAAGTTCAAAAACAAGAATCAGAAATTAATAAAATAGCTAATAAAGTTGGATTTTGTGTTACATCTTTGATTCCTCAAATTGTTAATGAAAATAAATAATAAAATTATAGATACCGTTAACTAATTATAAAGATTATTATGAGAACATATAGTTATTAATTTAACTATTTTGGATTTGCCATGAGTGTTAAAAACGTAATTTTAGTTTTCGTCATAGTTTTAGTTACAAGTGTAACGGCTTTTGGTTCTGATACGGTTGCAGAAACTATTTTCACTGAGAGATTGGAAGATAATCCAAGAGTAAATTTAGCGCAAATAAAACCTGTTCAAGTATCTGAAACTAATGAGTTTAATAATGTTTTTATGTCACAGGATAAGCTTCCATCAGTACCTAAAAGAAATGCAGCTATACAGAGTTTGATAAGTAGGGATACTTCGACAGAAATAACAAGAATGCTAGAACAGGATCACAAAGATAACGTTTCTGATTTGATTCAGTATAGATGGGTTTTTAGAAAGTTAGCAAATATAACGGAAGCTTTTGGTAATGGACTTTTATATTTAGGGACAGGTCTTAATACAATTGCAGCGGGCGTTACTATGGTGGGTTCTCAGCAAACAGCTAACATAATTCTTTTTATTGGAACAGCTTGTGTTGCTGGACATGTAACTTTCCTTGGCTTAGCAAAATGTAGTGCACGTGAACAAGGAGAGAGAGAAGGGCAGTTAGAAAGTCTAGCTAATGCCGTAGGTTTTCAAATAACATCTTTACAGCCTGAGATCATTGATGACGATGAGGATGATGATGAGAAATTAGTAAGTGTTAAAAAAAGAAAATCTAGGGCAAAGATTAGCGTAATTGAAGAATAATAATAAATGCAATGCCTTAATTTTTGAGAAATTTATTTATTGGGGGTAGATTGCATGATTTGGTTGTTTTAAAATTAACTATTCATTAAATACTTTATATTACAATATAGTTGTAATCATAACTATTTTGGGAACACAATGAAGTTAAGAAGCGTATTTTTAGTATTAACGGTAACTACAATGATGGCAAATAGTACAGCCATTTTGGCGGCGGAAGAGCTCTTAGGTAAACCTCTACTTAGCGATCAAAAGGATGAAAATGTTGTGCGAAAAGCTCCATATGGTGCAATAAGTTCGGATTTGCAACCATTAACAGGTGATAGAGTTATTCGAATACGTGAAATGCTAGGCCAAGATCACGAAAATAATGTTAGAACCCTAATTCTGGATTAGATTGTTGAATTTAATGGCAGGTTTGTTTGATTTCAAGGCATAAGCAATAAGTGTTGAAAAGATATGGATAAAGCCATTAATAAACGATCTATGTCGAGTATGAACAATCTGAAAATCTGTTTTTAA